>CANQUG010000081.1 GCA_947626985.1 uncultured Lachnospiraceae bacterium
CCTTGACGCTGACACCCATGATCTCCGCCGCCTCCGTCTTACTGCAGCCCTCCAGCCCGATCAGCTGATACGCCTGCTTCTGGCGGTCCGTCATCTTCTCCGCTGCAATCTCCCGCAACCGCAGCACATCATCCGGCTCGTCCTCAAACGGATCGTAACTGGCCCCTGCCAGCATACTGCTCTTGCCAACATCCCCATCTTCGCATTCACCGATGGCATAATCTAAGGAAAGGTTCCAGTTCATCTGGTACCTCTCGCCCGGATGCGCTTCCTCCCACTCCTTCTTCGCGGCCTTTTCTTCCGGAGTCAGCTTCGGATGGCCGTTCCTTACATTATTCGTAACCTCGTTGTCATCCATCCTGTGCAGTTCCTGGATCAGTACCTCCGTCACGCCATCCTCGCCCGGCTTGACCACGTTATAGGTTCTCCTGTAACCGCCGCGTCCGTCCAGAACATCCACCTGATAACGGTACACGCTTCTCTGATCCTGCCTTGTCTTCTTGACTCTCATAATTGCCTCCGTTCTGGCCTGGAGGCAGTGAAAGCAGGACACCCGGCACGGACCTTTGACCGAAGCACCCCGGAACCGGCAGAAAAAATGCGCAGAAAAACAAGGGTACTTACACCCACTGCAGTCAGCGGACTCCAACGGACGGTTTTGCGGAGCAAAACGGACGCGATGCGGAGCGAGCGGACTAGCCTATAGTTTTTGATTACTTACGGTTCCTTTATAATGATTGAGGCCATCAAAAGATGGACTAATCATTAAGGAGGATACTGTATGTTAGATTACAAGAGCATCATTATCAAGAGGTATGCACTGAATATGAGCTATAAGGCACTCGCTGAAGAATTCAGTGCAAGTAAATCCGGAATCAACGACTTTATACGTGCTTTTGAGAAGTGCGACAAGCTGTCGTATCCGCTTCCGGAGGGGATCACGAATTACGCGATCTATGAACTGGTCTACGGGCATGAGCCTGGGACCAATAATCGGAGTGCTGACTATGAACAGCCAGATTTCACCAAAGTACATCAGCAGATGGAGGAGCGTAAAAATATGACGCTCGTATATCTGTGGGGCCGTTACCGGAAGGATTGCAATGCCAAAGGAGCCAGGCCCTATCAGTACCGGCAGTTCTGCGAACTGTACGCCCGCTGGTGTGATGAGAACTATGAGACATTGCATATCCAGGCTGTCATTGGCCAGAAGATGGAGGTTGACTTTGCCGGTAAGACATTTGACCTGATTGATAAGCTTACTGACGAGACCACCGTTATCGTCGTATTTGTCGCCGTTCTTCCGTATTCACAATACATTTATGCGGAAGGGATGGTTTCCACAGCTGAGCCTCAGTGGATTGAAGTCAACAACCATGCGCTGGACTATTTTGGCGGCGTACCGACTATTGTTATCTGTGATAACTGCAAGCAGGCTGTAACATCCAATAAGGACTGGATCGATCCTGAGCTGAATAAGGACTATGCTGCCTGGGCAGACCATAATCACACCGTTATCCTGCCCGCGAAGGTCCGCAGGCCCAAATGGAAAAGCAGCGTAGAAAACGCCGTGGGTATCCTTGAGAAAGGCTTCTTCCATGATCTGGAGGAAAATCGATACTTCTCTCTGGAACAGTTCAATCGGGATCTCTGGGCAAAACTGGACGCACTGAACCATGAAAACTTCAAAAAGAAGGACTTCAGCAGATACGATCAGTGGATGGAAGAACGGCAGGAATTACTGCCGCTTCCCTCCGTGCATTATGAATACATGGAGAGAAGGACAGCAAAGGTGTCTGGAGATTTCCATATCCGCTTCGACAATGCTTATTATAGCGTAGACAAAGCTTATTTACACAAAAGTGTTATGGTCGCGGCCTCTGCAACAAAAGTCAATATCTACTCCATGAAAGGGGAACTGATCGTCAGCTGGCGCAGGGCATCCCGCCGCGGAGAATGGCTGACAGATCCGGCGCATCTTCCGGACAGCTACAGGCAGATGTCCGAATGGAATGCTGCTTACTTTACCAGAAAAGCGATGACTGTAGGGCCGAATACAGTGAAAGTTATTGAACACATCCTTAAAAGCAGGGAGCATGAAGTCCAAACTTATCGTCTGTGCCCTGGCATCCTGAACTATACAAAGAAGTATAGTAAGCTTGCCCTGGAGGACTGCTGCAGGCTGGCGCTTGAGACGAGTCATATCTCGTATTCCTTTATCAAAAACTCGATTGCTGCTGTTGCCGAGGAGATCGGTACTGCCGGTTTTAACACAAAGCTCAATGAAGAGCGTAATAAAGGCGCTTTTGTCATGAGCCCGCACGCCGGCGATCTGGACAGACTCCTTATGAGGAGCAGTAAGCTGGCCGGGGAGGTGCACGATGAAGAAGCTTGAACGCATTAATGAGCTTGTGGATGAACTCAATGAGCTGAAGCTTTCCAACATGGCCGCATCTCCTGATGCCCTGTATCATTCCGGGTCGTTTGATGATATGGACGCCGTGTCATTACTTGAGCAGATGATCGGGCCGGAATACCAGAGCAAAACGTCCCGGCGCTTCCAGAGCAGGCTGAAACAGGCGCATCTGTCTGGTTGTCCGCAATCACTGGCTCAATGCAGGGATTCTGCCGAACGGGTCTGCCTGCCGCCTGACATTAACTCAACGCTGTCTTCTCCTGACTTCATCAGGGAGGGTCTGAATGTATGCATTCTCGGTCCATCTGACAGCGGAAAATCGTATCTGGCAAAGGCACTCGGTATACAGGCCTGCCTGAACTGCCGGGCAATGTATCACCATTGCGAAGAATTCCTTGAATCCATGGTAGCCCTGAAACAGGCTGACTATAAAAAGTATCAGAAAAAGGTTCGGTTTTATCTGAACCTGGATCTGCTGATACTGGACGATTTCCTGCTTCACACCATAACCGATGAGCGTGAGATCAAAGTTCTCTTTGAAGTCATGGAAAAACGAAGTGAATTATCAAGGTGCACAATCGTATGCTCTCAGCGAGAACCAAACAGCTGGGCTTCGATGATCCTTAACGATGAAGTATCCGCCAATGCGGTACTCAAGCGTGCGACGAAGCACTATACAGTAGTGATCCAGCCGAGAAACTAATCAATTGAATTAAGCGTTTTGGGGCGTCCGTTATGCTCTGCATAGCGTCCGCTCTGAAACGCATCGGAGTCCGCTAGGCTCCGCAGAATGCAACCCACGTCCCGTCAGCTGTCTTTATCACAGCTGCTTTCCGTGGTATGTCGTATCCTGCCTTCATGCGCAACTCAGGCCGGTATGATTTTTTTATTTGAGCATCCTTTGGATACCCATCAGAACTCTCATCCGCAGATGACGGCCCTGATCCACATCCAACTTTTCTAAATGTCTAAGTATGCAAAACTGGCTTTTTCCGATTCCGACCTATATTTCTATGGAATAATTGCAACCTTCCATCTTTCTAAATGGCTTTCGCCGGACTTTTTCTGGTCTAATCAGCCAGATCTTAAATCTGCCTCGATTGCATAAAGTTCATTGAAAACATCCGAAAAATCAGATGATGCAATTTGCTTGACTGACCTTGCTCCGTACTTATATAAAGTTGAAACAATGATCTCTTCTCCGATCTCCGAAGAAATAAAAGTCGCGGTATTTTTAATATTGGCAATCCAGTTTTCTCTTTCATCTCTTGTCATCTTGTCTCCTCTTTCCTCTTTGGTTTTCTTAAAGTATCTGAAGCATAGCACAGTACGGAATTTTGCCCGTTGAAGAAAGTTCTACAGGAAATGAGCATAAAAAAAGGACTTTGCAAAGTTCATTGACTCACAAAGCCCAAAAATCCGTACTAATTTGCAGAAGAAAGTTCAACAAAAAATTTCAAAAAAATAGGCCGGATTTCTCCGACCTACTTTTCGATCAATATTATGCTTAAATTGGCGGCTGATGAATTAAGTGTTCATAATTATCAGCCTTAAGCTCATCATATGTATCAGAATAGTCCTGCGCCCAGTTTAAGTGCAAAATCTGATCATAGATACCGTTTTCTTCTCCTTTTTTTCCCGGTAATGTCAAATCGATCGGTATCTCCGCCAGCTGAAGCATTCGATTACTTACCCTGAAAGGAATATGGATTCCGAGGCACGCAGATACTACATTCGACTTATTCAGGTTCACTCCTTTCTTCATATTGCTGACAGTCGTATTATCCAAACCGGTCGTAGACTTTAAGGTTCTGAAGGTAACGCCACAGATCTTTTTATCCATCAATGCAGATAAAGCGTCTCCAAAGTCCAATCCGTTGATTGCAGTCAACATTTCATTGGCTATCTCACTCACAAGACCAAGGCTCAGCTTCTCATCATCTGATAATACCGAAAGTTCATCATAGTAGTTAAAGGACTTACTCGCCATAGAACTTGGAAGAGTAATGTAATGAAGCTCTCCTGTTTCATCATCTATAACAAACTGAAGGAA
Organism: uncultured Lachnospiraceae bacterium; assembly: GCA_947626985.1. Classification (GTDB taxonomy): domain Bacteria; phylum Bacillota; class Clostridia; order Lachnospirales; family Lachnospiraceae; genus Blautia_A. Next base: position 4,470 of record CANQUG010000081.1, read on the forward strand.
ACATTCCTCTTCATGTGTCTTTGCATATTCCGTAAAGAACAGCTTTCCATTTTCATCACGCTTCAGATACTTCTTATCATATACGCAGAGCTTATTATCCACATAAGCAAAGCAATCCGTATCAACCATGCAAGCGAGAGCTTTACTCTCCGAATACCATTTTTTGAGTTTCGTCTTTTTAACTGATGTGGTAACAGATTTTCCATCCATTACTTCATCCGTCAATACGATCCCTACATGTTCATGATTATTATTGTTATTCGCAGATACCGTTTCAGCTTTCGTCTTATATTTCCTGTCAAACTCATTCTCAGGATATGGATCCTGTCCGCCAGTCAAGAGGAAATGCCGAAGGTATGCGTCCACCAGCATTGCAAGCCTTGATTCACGGAAATTCTGACGCTCCACAACAATAAAAAACTCAGTCGCTTTCCTATTATCCACGCTTGCCTTTAGCTCATCAAACTTTCCATGAGCCTCAATCGTTTCCTTTGTAACCTTACGCGCCAGCATCTCACGAAGGAGCTGTTCGTAGCATCCCAACCTACGGACCACACGCTTGATTCTTGCATTTTCTGCACCCTTCATCAGATCCGAAATATAATCTCTGAATGACTTGCCCGGAATAATTCTTGCATTACCCGACTGTACATCATGCAGAAAAATATTGGCATACTTCTGTTCCTCTGCGGACAGCATGGAGAATGACTTATGAAGATCTGTCAGCGTCTTATCCAGCATCTCCTGATCATATTCTCCCTGAATCAACTTTAGAAACTTCTCAAAGCGGGTATTCATATACTCCGCATCGATCTTTGCCGTGTCATATTCCGTGATATGGATTTTCACATCATACGGAACATCCCCGCCGCGACCACCTCCGCCTCCGCCGGCCATCTCTTTATATCTTGCCAACAGAATCAGATAGGTCATCTCATCAAAAAGCATCTCAATATCTGTTCCATCTTCAACTAAATATGTGCTCTGCTTCCAGTTGAAACCCTGTATCTTTGCCGCCTGAAGATAGGTATCAAATTGATTAAACGCCTTGGCGAACTTCCTCTTCTCTGACTGTTCCTCGGGCAGCTTCTCAAAATCTTTAATACCTGCAGCCTCAAAGATTTCCTTAATCTCTTCAAATGTTCTATTAAGATTTCGCAGATTTCTTGGAAGTTTATCCACAAACAATCCCATAGGAATATTACCAGAATACGCCTCTACCGCCGCCTCGATGTTCTTTTGCATTGTATTCGGCCTTCTGTAGTATTTTATAATACCAAAAGGTTTCTCTGATTCATTGAATAGCCTATTAGTCCTTGAAAATGCCTGAATTAGATTTTCATACTCCATCACCTTGTCCAGATACAGCGTGTTCACCCATTTTGAATCAAACCCGGTGAGCATCTGATTTACAACGATAAGAATATCGATTTGCTGATCTGGCTCCAATCTTTCATATGGCTTTTTATGCGCAAGCCTCAGGCTCACATCCTTCCTGAACTTATCATAAGTCGGTATTGTAAATGTTTGTCCCAACCGATCCCGGTAATCTTCCAGCATCTCAACGATACCGTCTTCCTTATCCAGAGATCCCGTGCCACCCTCATTATCGATGGTAGGATCAAACATTGCCGTTATCATAAGCTCTGGCATTTCCTTCTTCATTAAACGCCAGTACTGTACCGCTTCAGGAATGCTGGATGTCGCAAATATCGCATGGAACTTCCTACCGCGGCTATATATAAGCCACTTCTTTTTGATATCCGAAATAACACCCATGACATACTCTTCCGTCTGGTACTGTTCATTCGGAATAAAATCTTCAATTCCCTTTATCCACTTATCGCCAACCTTCTCTCCGCCCATTTTTACTTTGGATGAATCCATCCATTTGTAGAAGATCTTCTTTTTCTTTTCGTCTTTCATCACGTCTTCCACTGTTTCAGCCCTAGCTTTTTCCAAGGCAACTTTCTGGCGGAGTTCATCGTCGTCATATATTTTGACCATATACGGATCAAAACCGAGGACATTCTTATCCCGGATGCCATCTGCAAGCGTATATCTGTGAATCTCGCTACCGAAAATGGTTGTGGTTGTACTGTCCTTCTTGATATTGACATCCTGTATCGGCGTGCCGGTAAATCCAAAAATGACAGAGTGCTTGAAGGTATCTTTGATCGTCGTTAACATATCACCAAAAGTAGAACGGTGACATTCGTCGATGATTATAACCAGCCTCTTCATCCTGATTTTTTTAAGATCAGCATCCTTCAAGCCTTCCATATCCTCTGAAATATTGCTGAGTTTCTGAATGGATGTAACAATAAGCGTGTTGTCCTGATCATCACTCTTCAGCTTTGAAATCAGAATATCCGTATTTTCCGTAGCCTGAACGCTCTCGGTCTCTGTTGCAAAAGAACGATACTCTTTAAGCGACTGGATGCCCAGCTCTTTCCTGTCCACAAGGAAAATAACCTTGTCTGCATCATGCGAACTTGCGATCAGCTGAGCAGACTTAAAACTGGTCATCGTCTTCCCGCTACCGGTTGTGTGCCAAACATGACCACCCCGCTGAGTCTCAGGGGTATCTTCTTGCCAGTTTCTCTTTGTTACACGATCTGCAATTCCGATTGCGGCATAATACTGATAGCTGCGCATTACTTTAAGCAAATTATCAGCCGTATCTGCAATCGTATAGAACCCTATCAGCATATGTGCCATAGGGATATTCAAAAGACCTGCCGTCACCTTATCCCACTGATTGATTGGTACATTGTCAAAATCAGCCCAATGGAAAAAGAACGCCGGATTGAATACACCATCCTCACCTGGATTGGCAAAATATACCGCCTCTTCTGGCTCCATAGCAACAAATACCTGTATCAAAGAAAAAATTCCCCGGAAAACTCCTTCATGTGAATACTTTATGATCTGATTATACGCATCACTTACTGGGATATTACTTCTCTTAAGCTCTATATGGATAACAGGCATACCATTGATCAAGAGCATCAGATCTCCGCGCCTATTATTCAGGATCGGAGACTTGGTATTAAAATGCGGCTGCTGTACGATCTGATATCTGCTTTCACCATATGCAATTTCCTGGCGGTCATATATCTTCAGGCTAACTTCTTTTCCAAAGTGCAGTTCATCATCCGGGTTGTCTCTAGTAATAGATACACTCTTGCCGTTGATAAAACTGTTCAGCTTCAGTGGTGTCCGCAGATTGATGATCTGTTCCATAATCTGCTGCATCTCACCATCCGTCAGCGGACACTCATTCAGACAGTTCCTTTGCCTGTTGTTATTGAAAAGAATATCTGCCCAATTCTTTAGCAAATCTGCCTCCGTTGGATGACGGATTACCTCTGACTCCCATCCGCGTTCTACTAGAACGCCTATGACGGCTTCTTCAAAATCGGATTCTTTATCAAAGATCATGTACGACACCTCCTTTTACACAAACATTTTCTCCAAGCATGCACTCTTTATATGCTTTATCTTTTCCAGCTCTTCCTTCTCAATTTCAATGAGACGATCCATCTGACTGAAGTATTCTCCTATCTGTTGCTGTTCCTCTATCGTCGGTGCAATATAGGCACTCATTTCCAGAAAGGCTTTCGGCTTCAAAGTCCTCAGCTTCTTAACAGTTCCTTCCATGCTCCGGGATATTTCCTTGATGAAACGCGGATGCCTTACGATACACTCCATAAAGGTCGAATCCTGATCTGTATAAAAGATCTTATAAATCGGAGACACACAGCCTTTCCCCAAGGCATTTCTGTGAATTGCTCCGTAAATCACGTTGGCAGGATTATAGATAATGTCATCGTATTCCGTCTGCAGATACTTTTTTGTCGCCTTATCAATGATAAGAAAATCTCGCTTATTTGTCTTCTTATCCTCTGGCCTGATCACACCTTCTTCAATCGTAAATGCCAGCTGCGGGTATTCATCAGATATCGTATCAATAATGTGCCGCTCGGTAAATATCTCTGAAAACTGGCAAAGGTTCCATGGTTTCTTATATTGGCCAAATCGAACCGCCGGAACATCTGCACCGTCCTGTGGAAACATCCTATCAACCATAGCTTTACGGACACATACAAGCCTATCAATCTCTTTCTGATGTAATTTGATCATTTCGTCAAAATTTTCAAGATAATTTCCTATGGCCTTCTGTTCGGCATACTCCGTCGTGTAAACTTCAGTATCATTTATTGCATTTTTAGATAAGCTTGGAACACCAGTGGATTCATCTTTCTTTTTCCAGTCCACATTTTGGAATAATCCAAATACGAAGTTAAGATTGTTTCTATCTTTAAGAATCGCATAAAATAAAGTATCTACAGTCCAAAATGGAGCCCTCAATATATATGGTTTGTCGATAGTTCCTTTTCTGCCAATCCCTACGGCGTCATCCTTATACGACAGGGCCTCATTTACACTTAACATATAACCTCCAGTACCATATACTGGGATATCGCCATATTGTAAATGCTTGTAATCCATGCCGCTTCTCACATCAACGAGGTCTCCCAGTTTCTCCTTTTTCCAAGGTTTTTCATAACCATCGAACCTAACTTCAGGAGCTTTGCTCTGCTTTTTCATTACGCATTTCCTCCTAATATCAGTTTGAATTCTTGAAGTCCCTCATTATCTGGACCTTGTGCATTCAAAATGCTTACAAGTCTGGCAAGTTCACTTTTAACAGACGCTTTTTCACTCTGAATATCATGCATAGTAGTTGAGTACTTTTGTGAAAGATATTCTATTCTGTTAATCATATCAACAATTATAGTTACCGAAATATCCTCTAAATCTTTCACAAGAGGTGCAATCCACTTCTGTTCCACTATTTGCAGAGCTTCATCCTCAGCAAGCCCCTCAATAACCTCTTTGGTCTTTATATGAATGGCTTCCTTCTTCTGCTTCACATCCTTCTTGATGGCACTTTCCTCATCGGACAGACGCAAGGCAGATAACAGCTTCCCCTCATATGAATCTCCCGGGAACTCATACTCCATCTTCAGCTGCTGTATTCTGCTGATCAAAGATGGCTTCTTGCAGGATCCGTCCTTGTTCTTATCAATTTTATCCCAGTTCACATCGGTGCAGGTCTTTATATACGCCAGCTGCTCTTTTTTAGACATAGCCACACATTTGTTAAGAGCATTAATTTCATCGCTCACAACATCCTGCAGTATGTCATCGCACACCGCTTTCAGTTCCTTTGACACAAAAGCATCATTACTGTCATTTAGGAAACTTCCCTGCTTTTCATCCTCTTCTAGCGAATCAATGATTTCTGTATATTCACCGGCGATTTCAGACAGACGGTCTTCCAGTCCCCTTATCTCTTTCACCTCATCTGGCATAAGTCTTTCCTGAACAAGCTCAAATGGCAGAATATGTCCTCTCCAGCCATTCTGTACCTCTGTCACCTCATCATCGTCATCCTTCTTGTTATTCTTCTTGATGACCATATTGGGATCTACCTGAGTGATAACCTGGAATCCCTCCGTCTGAAGCATTTCAATATCCGCAGAGATGATGTCCCAGTATTTTGCAAATACCTGGTAGGCAACGTATCGATCCGCTAATTTGACGGGATCAATCCTTCTGAAAATATCTTCTGTAATCTTCTCTTTTTCCTGCTCTGCGACTACATCCAGCACGCCATCAATCAAATCCCCCTGGAGCATACCATAAAATCCATCAAATACCCTGATAAATGCCACTCTGTATGCTTCAACACTATCAAAAGAATCAATCGTACCCTTGATATCGTCTGTCCGTGGTTGGAGATATCCTTCGGTCATTTTTTCAAACAAAGCATCTCTGAGTCCGGGAAAAGCCTCCCAGTATTCTCCCAAAGCATCGACCTCGCTCTCCGGTATTCCTCCGAACATTGTAGCACGGATATCCCACTTCTCCGGATCATCTGCTGAATCAACATACCTGGTAATATTCAGATTATACTCGTTTTCCTGTATCGTCTCCTTCGATACCAATGCAGAATACTTTTCAATTACCGTCCTGTATTTTACGGTGTCTGCAATTTTCTTTATATCTGAAGCCCGAAGTTTATTATTCTTACCGGATTTTTCAAACCCCTTGGATGCGTCAATGATAAGGACATCTGAAGTTGGCCTGTTCCTCTTCAGCACCATAATGATTGTCGCAATATTGGTTCCAAAGAAAATATTTTCCGGCAAGCCAATAATTACGTCTATACGATTTTTCTCGATCAGATTCTCACGGATTTTGGCTTCCTCTCCACCTCTGAACAGCACGCCATGCGGCAGAACAATAGTCATAATACCGTCATCTTCCAGATGATAAAGATCATGCAGCAAAAACGCAAAATCCGCTTTTGCTTTAGGTGCAACACCAAAATTCTTATATCTTGGATCGAACTCTTTGTCCTTCGGATCCCATTTCTGAGAATATGGCGGATTGCTGACCACAGCATCCACCTTAACGAGATTATAAGTAGTCTCATTCTTGTTCTCCTCAAAAAATGGCCAGTCGTCTTCCAACGTATCCCCATTCCTTACATTGATGTTTGCAGGCTTAATTCCTCTCATAACCAAATTCATTCTGGTCAAGTTGAAAGTGTTCTCTTTCAGTTCCTGGGCATAATAATCAATCTTGCCATCGCCTTTGATATACTTTGCCACCGATTTCCCGATATTTATGAGGAGCGATCCCGATCCTGATGTCGGATCATAAATCTTGATTTGCTTCCTGTCCTTCAGATGCTCCGCAACGATTTCAGACATCAAAACAGACACCTCATGAGGGGTGTAAAACTCCCCAGCCTTCTTGCCAGCATTGGCAGCAAAATTACTGATCAAATACTCATAAATAAAACCGAGCACATCATAATCCTGCTTGCCGTCCATCGGAATCTTCTTAATTAGTTTAAGAAGTTTTTTCACTGCCTTTGTCTGTGATCCGGATGTTTCTCCCAGCTTTGAAAGTCCTGTTTGAAGAGTATTGAAAATCTTCTCAAAAATCTTCTTATAAACCTCGTCAATGTTCTGGTCGAAGTCAGACAACGCATCCCTGACATCCTTCACATCAAAATCATTTCCCTTCGCCAACCATGTGGAGAACAAATTGCCATAGGCAATAAAATATCCCAATGTCTCTCGCACATGTTTCGCATACTTGGTATCCTTTTCGTCAACTTTCTTGACTTCCTCTTCACTGAGTTTTTCCTTATGAAACAGATCCAGCTCGCGTTCCGATAGGTATTTGTAGAAAATAAAGCCAAGGATGAAGTCCTTATATTCATTCGCCTCTATCTTTGACCGCATCTGATTTGCCGATTCCCAGATTGTGGATGCAAGTTGATGTTTGTTCATAATTAATCCTCCTCGTTTTTTGATTGATCACCGTTGCTTTGGAAATCAACAATCGTTAATATCTATGCCCTTTGCCAGAAGCCGCTCATATCGTTCGTATGAAAGGACTACCGCCAACGGCTTCCCGTTTTTCAAGATGAACGCAGTCTTATCTTCATCCACAAGACCTCTTATCAGCTTTGATGATTGTCCTCTGTTAAATTCACCGATATTGAAATGCTCCATCGGGACAATGCCTTTTTTCTGCATCGCCAGTCCTCCTGCCAATAATCAACCTAATTTCACAAATACCAGCATAGCACAAATAAATTATAATTACAATCTAAATTACAATTTATTTTTCATTAAAAAAGTAATTATAATTACAATTCCTCTGAGCCACGAAACCATCGCAGTTCAGAGGATTATCAAGATTTTATATAACACTCACCATTTTCTTCCATTCATCTGCCACTTGTCATGCTTCCTGATCCCCCGCACCGCCTGCGGCAGGGTATTTGCCCTGCCGTGCTCATGATATGGGTGGGAAGCTTTGTGCTTATGAAAGATGATCACCGTTCTTTTATTCGAATACTCCGGATTGTGCAGATACCAGTAATGGCCTGTATTCCTGGACATGACCGTCACATCATAGGCATTTGCAATAATAATGGAGAAGTATTCCGGGTCCAGGCATTTCAGATCTTCACTGCTGAACATCGGCAGCCTCCTTCCCGGCGAACCATGTCTCCAAAGCCTGCATGACCAGTTCCGTCCGTTCCTGCGCCTTCATCCCGGAGAAATATTTCTCTTCCGCCTCTGCCGGCATCTTCACCGTCACAGGCTTTCTCTGGACAGAACCCTTGACCGGATGCAGGATCCCTTCCAGCTTCTCTTCTGTCAGCTTCCCCACTTCCGCCCGGATCGCCTTCGCCATCTTCTCGTTTATCCTGGACTCCTGCGCTGCCACTGCCTTCTGTTCTTCCTCCGACAGATAAGACAGCTCCACTGCCGCCGTCAGCGTCAGGTCCCCGGCATCCAGCCTGTCCTTAAACGGCCGAATCAGTTTATCCACCCTCATATACCGGGCGATGTTCCTGCCAGTCATCCCATATTCTTCTCCGATACCGTCCCGGCTCCTGGACTTGTGGACACCATGTCCACAAGTTCCAATCTCTTCTATCTCATGCAGGATATCATTACGCCTGCCCTTCTTCCGCACAATCACCGGAACCAGCACCCCATACTCCCTGATGCTCTCCACCATATCATCCAGGCGCTCACCCTCATACAGATGGAATGGGTGGTTAGAGAACGGCTTGATTCTGTCAATCGGAAGGCTCTGGAAACCGTTCCTGGTCTCCACTTGCATCACATCCGCAGTCAGCATATCCACCGCATCAAAGATCTTTCTCTTCGGAGCATTAGCCTTCATTCGCAGCCACCTTCTTTGCCAGTTCTTCATATGCCCTGCACGCATTGCTCTCCGGCACATACTCGGTCAAAGGCTCGCTGTAATAGACAGACTCCCCGACTTTAACCGTATTGGGAATCCTGCTTCCAAATATCCGAAGCTGCCCCTGGAATGTCTCCTGCATCTGTTCCATGACCGTCCTGCAGAGAACCGTCCTCGCGTCACACATCGTGAGAAGGATCCCCGCCACATTCAGCCGGCTGTTGATGCGGTTCCTGATCTTCCTCACCGTCTTCAGGAAATCCTGAAGCCCCATCATCGCCAGAAGCTGCGGGTTCACCGTCACGATCACTTCATCTGCCGCCGCCATAGCGTTAATATTCAGCGCTCCCAGAGACGGACAGGTATCAATAAGGATATAATCGTATTCCTCTCTCAGCGGCTCCAGGATTGCCGCCAGCATCCTCTCAGCGCCCATCTCCAGCCTTAATTTTGCGTCCACCGCTGAAAGCTGCATGGAAGACGGGATGAAATCCACGCCGTTCCTCTCCCGGATATATTCCCCCTCATTCGGCAGATCTTCGTCCCCGATCACGTTCATCATCAAATCCCCGACCGTCACATCCGCATCTTCAACCCCGAAGCAGGTGGTCAGGTTGGACTGTGGATCAAAGTCCACAGTCAACACCTTCCTGCCGCATTTCTGCAAGGAATACTCCAAGTTAAAAGCCGTCACAGTTTTGCCGATACCGCCTTTCATTGCACCTACCATAATAATCTTTCCCATACCTCTCACACTTCCGTTCCGGCTTCCGTAATTGTACCATACCCGGCCTGCCGCTCCGCCACAAACCGCTCAGGAACATCTTCCTCAGCTTCTTTGTTTCCTCTTCCATGAAAGCCTTCTCTGCCTCCAGCATCTCTGCCCTGGCCCTGTCCTGCGTGATGATGAGCTTCCCATCCTCACACCTGACCAGGACCGGATCCCCGGCATGGAAGCCTGCCTCTTCCAGCCACAGGCCGTTCAGCCGTATCATGGGGGAAACCCGTCTGCCGTAACCGCCATATTCTCCTACCGTCAATTCCCTGTATTTTTTCTTTGCCATAAATTTTCGCTCCTTTCATCTGTCCGACCCTTAAGCCGGATACGGCCATCTGATTTTCCTATTCCAGTTCCACCCAGATCGTCCGGAAACGAAAAAAGCGGAACCACGCTGCCTGTCAACCTTTTACAGGCCAACAGCAACGCAATTCCGCTTATAACTGCTCAAAAATTTTTCCGGTTGCAACGATAACAATGCTGTCAGGGAACATTCCTCTGGGACAGCTCGACTATCGTCTCGCTGTCGCGGCAGTTGCCAAATGCGTACACGAGTGTCCGCACCTGGCTCGTTGCACGCGCAAAAAATCCGTAAACACAACTGTTTACGGATTTTCAGCTCCCCCTGTTGGACTCGAACCAACGACACCGCGGTTAACAGCCGCGTGCTCTACCGACTGAGCTAAGGAGGATTATAAAGATACATTCAACTGTACCTTCAAAACTGCATACATGCTGTACATCTCTTTCAAAACATACGCCCTTTCTTCCGGACCTTTCCAAGTCTCTTTTCAAAAGAATCATCTCCTGACCACGCGCGCTGCTTCTGCAGCTTTGGTCAAGCCCTCACCCGATTAGTAGCAGTCAGC
>CANQUG010000082.1 GCA_947626985.1 uncultured Lachnospiraceae bacterium
GGAAGCAGAGAAAAAAATACAGGAATTGGAACGCTTATTATGGGAAAATTCCACAGAACCCAAAATCACAGAAAAATAAGACACGGAACTCAAAAAACGCAGCTTGCCGGATCAAAATCGGACTGCAGATCAGTTTGTGAGAAAGAAGTTCAGAGGGACTGTCGAACAGACAGTCCCTCTCATCATATAAAACTTCTCCGTTTTCATCTTGTCGGCGTTTCATTTTTCTTTCTTGCAGAATAATAAGGAACAATGTCTTTGTCATCATGTGACAATGCATCCTGCAAGATTTTTTATAATTTTCCCAAATCATTTACAGGAGGCAGGCAAAGCTTCCCGCGGCACACATAATAGGTGGTTTTTCCGTTCAGAAGAGGCTGCTCCGCTGAAGGTTTCCGGAAAAGGACCGCGAAATCCGGCGGAAACAGAAGAGCAGTCTGCGCAGCGTCGGCCTGACCGTCGGAAACGACGGTGACTTTTGCGGAAGGTTCTTCATACTCCAGCAGGGATGTGAGGGCCATGGCATATCCCAGCGGATTTTGTGATGCGTATCCGGAAAGAAAATCCAGCTGTTCCTTCGCCCCATCCTCATATTTCCTTTCATCGGTCAGCAGGGAAAGTCTCACAAGATTCCAGGCCATAAGGGAATTACCGCTGGGAATGGCGCCGTCGAAGGTTTCTTTGGGCCGGATGATCAGATTTTCACTGCTTTTGCTGTACAGATAAAATCCGCCGGTACTGTCTTTAAAATCCGCTGCTGTCTTGTCGGTCAGGCGGCAGGCCTCTTCCAGATATTCCCCTTTCAGAGTGGCTCTGTGAAGCGCCAGAAGAGCGTAAATATATCCGGCGTAATCGTCCAGAAATCCCTGCACTCCCCGTTTTCCGCCGCAGCAGCTCACAAACAGCGTATCCTTTTCCCGCAGATATTTCCGGATAAAACGGTCCGCATTCAAGGCAGCTCTGAGGTAGAGTTCTTTCCTGCTCACAAGATAGAGCCCGCACATGGCCGCGATCATCAGGGAGTTCCAGGATGTGAGAACCTTTTGGTCCAGATGAAGGGCGTACCTTTCTTTTCTGTAGCTCCGGAGTTTTTTCAGAATCGTTTCGGATACGGCTTCCCCCAGGTCGCTGTTCAGCAGATTCGGGATATTTTTTCCCTGGAAATTTCCGCCTTCCGTAATATCAAAACGGCGGTTAAAAGCGTCGCCGTCTTTCTGTCCCAGTACGTTTCGGATCTCTTCCGGCGTGAAGAGGTAATATTTTCCCTCCTCCCCCTCGCTGTCAGCGTCCAGAGCGCCTGCAAACCCGCCTTCCGGAAGGGTCATTTCCTCCAGAATAAAATCCGCGGTTTTTTCTGCAATATCCAGATAGATTTTCTTTCCGGATACGGGGTACATTCTGGAGTAAGCAAGAATCAGCATCGCGTTGTCGTACAGCATTTTTTCAAAATGGGGAACCAGAAACCTGTCGTCCGTGGCATATCTGCAGAAGCCGTATCCGATATGATCAAATAATCCTCCCCGGTACATCTGGAGCAGAGTAATCTGGGCCATCATGAGACAGTCCATGTCCCGGGTCCTCTGATAGCGGGAGATCAGGAACAGCAGATTGTGAGGGGCGGGAAACTTCGGCGCGGTTCCGAATCCTCCGTTTTTTCTGTCAAAGACGCGCCTGTACAGCTCCACAGCCTGTTCTGCCAGGCCAGGCTTACCGTGTTCCGGTCCGAAAACGGTGCTGCTTTGTCCGGATCCGGAACTGCTCTGATCTTTGGAACAGCTCTGGCTTTTGGAACCGCGCTGACCTTTGGAATCATTCTCTTCGGCAGCGCTCTGGCGTTTCAGATGCGCAACGATCACATTAGCCTGATGGAGAAGGGCCCCTCTGTCATTTTGCCATTTTTCATGGATCAAAAGGAGCAGTTCCCGGAATCCTGTGATCCCTGACCGGCTGTTTTTCGGAAAATAGGTTCCGGCAAAAAAAGGCTTCTGCTCCGGCGTCAGGAAGATGCTGGCCGGCCAGCCGCCGCTTCCGGTAAAAGCCTGACAGGCCGTCATATACACATTGTCGATATCCGGCCGTTCTTCTCGGTCTACCTTGACGGAGATAAAGCAGCGGTTCAAAATTTCCGCAATCTCCTCATCCTCAAAGCTTTCGTGAGCCATCACATGACACCAGTGACAGGCGCTGTACCCGATGCTGAGGAACACCGGTTTGTCCTCTGCCCTGGCCCGGCTGAAGGCTTCCCCGCACCAGGGATACCAGTCCACAGGATTATCTTTGTGCTGGAGCAGATAAGGGCTTGTCTCGAATTGCAGTCGATTACTCATAGAATCACCTTTCTGTCTGATCTGCAGATGGATTTCATTCTTTTTTGCTGAATGATATAAAATTATCCTGTTTTCTCTATTCGCTGTCAAGGCACAACTGTATGGAAACCAAAGAGAATCTTTCAAACACTTCAAATATTCGGATACTGATTCGAACACAAGCAGGACGCAGGCGCACTTCGTCAGGGTAGAAATATTCCCCAATTTATGATACAATACGGTAACTGATTTATAAAAATATGTTACGGAAAACAGCATTGAGTAAAAAATATGTTATGGAAAACAGCATCGAGTATCGTATGCAGGATAAGAACAACAGATTGAAGGGAGAGGCGCGGCAGACTATGGAACTATTTTACGGAAGACCGGAGAATACAGAGGGAAGGCAGCAGAGAGAAATTGCGGTGTATGATCTGCTGGACAGTCTGGGAATCCAGTACTGGAGAACGGATCATGAGCGAACGGACACCATGGAAGCCTGCAATGAGATTGACAGGATCCTGGAGGTGGTGATCTGCAAGAATCTGTTTCTCTGCAACAGGCAGCAGACGAAATTTTATCTTCTCATGATGCCCGGGGACAAGCCCTTTAAGACAAAGGAACTGTCCGGCCAGATCGGCAGTTCCAGGCTTTCCTTTGCTCCTGAGGAGCATATGGTAAAGCTTCTGGGCCTTTACCCCGGGAGTGTGAGCATTATGGGTCTGATGAATGACAGCCGGAATGAGGTTCAGCTTCTGGTGGACGAGGATGTACTGAAGGATGAGTTCCTGGGATGTCATCCCTGTATGAATACTTCCAGTCTGAAGCTGAGGACGGAGGATGTGTTCCGGAGATTTCTCCCCGCGGTGCATCATGAGGCTTGGATCGTGCATCTGGTGGGGGAACTTTGAACTCGCCGGATATGGAGACAGGGATTTTGATATTGCATGGGCCCTGTTCCTCCGCTCCGGTCAGAAGTTTCTGAAAACAGATGAGGAACGGCAGCGCTTTTCAGCACTCTTTTACGGTCCACCGATACCCGGGAGCCGTTTCGTCCAGAAATTCTTCGTCTCCTCTGTGCTGGGAGTTGTCCAGCCGCACCCTGCAGGGCGTCACTGTGAATCTGCCGCCGAAGGCTTCCGGGTCCGGTTCCATCATGCCGCCCGCGCACATTTTTTCGTAGCCGGGACGGAGGTCGAAGCCGGCAATCTCCCCGCCGATGCGGAGAAAGTCCTCCGGCACGGGATTGGGAAGCTCCAGAAGCTTTACCTCCAGGTCCAGAAGCGTGCGGGTTCCGCCGGTATTTCTGCGGATGGCCGCGTCCAGGCCGGAGAGATAGATCATCCCCCGGGAGTAGGGAACCCTCTGGCAGCGCCGGTCTTTCCAGTAAAGCTTTCCCAGCTCCATGTTGGAAAGGTGATTCATGGGATTGGAAAAATAGCTTCCGGCCTTCTCGTTGATGACCTCCGCCGTTTTTTCCGGAGACCACAGTCCCATTTCCATGGGAACGAGGGTGGAGTAGTATTCCGCGCTTCCCTCTACATACCAGGTGCCCAGGCCTGCCGGGTCATCGGACAGGTGAGGCCAGTTGTGTACCATTTCGTGGGCCAGAAGAGACTGGAGATCCTCCAGGGTGACTTCATCGTGAAGCCCGTATCCGTAAATATAGGAGCGGGGAAAGGCGGTGCCGCCGCTTCCGGGGAACTGATTGTGCCGGGTAAATACCCGGTAATCCCCTCCCTTGTCATGGAACATTTCGGCCATGTACCGGAAGAGCCGGGTGATTTCCGCCGCGCCCCTTTCTCCGTCGAAGGGAAGGGTGTCAAACCAGTAAAAGCCGGCGCAGTCGTTTTCCACGCTGTTGATTTTTCCGGTCATATAGGCACTGAACAGAATGGTCTGAACAGAAATCTGTTCTTTTTTTATGTCTCCGCAGCCGTAGGTCCAGACTCCCTGACAGCCTTCCGGGAGAGCGGACAGATCCCAGACAAGCTGATAATCCGTGAGCTCATCCATCATGGGAGGATGGAGCAGGAACGTGGTGCCGGAGCCCAGAACCCCTCCCTTTTCCGCTACCAGATCGAAATAGGGGCTGGAGCGGTAGCCTTCCGGCTGGATCCTCGGGGCGACGAGATAGGAGATACGCAGTTCTCCCTGAATATCCCGTTCCGCCCGGTAAAATTCCCGGAAGACGAAGCTCATTTCCGGGTCTCCGTCCCGGGATTCAAAAGGTACCTCCCCCAGATCGTCGGAAAAACGGAGATGGTCCATGGGACAGAAGGGAACGGTCACCAGCTCTTTGATTCTTGCCGCCATCACCTCTCCGGCAGAAACTGTACGATTTGTAATACAGGAAATCTCGAGAGCACTGACGGTATCCTCTTTCCAGTGAGGTTTGATTCGAACGTGAAAATACATGATATCCTCCTTAAGGGCGAAAGCGCCTGAAAGTATGTAATTTCTACAGATATTTCCGGAACCAGCCGATCATGGCGTCGTAATGGGCGATGCGCAGGTCCATGGGGCCTTCCATAGGGAAGGAGTGAGTCATGCCGGGAAAAAGGATCATGCGCACCGGGCTGTCCGGATGCGTTTCCTTTACGGCGGTGAACAGCTGATGGGCATGCTCCACCGGGCAGCGCATGTCATTCATTCCGTGAAGGATCAGGAAGGGAATATCGATATTTTCCGCATAGCTTACCGGGGACGTCTTCAGTTTTTCCAGCATGAAATCCGAAAAATCCGCATATTCCCGGGAGGATCCTGCCATGTCCGAGGAAGCGTACTGGATCAGCTCATTGGAGATGCTCCGCTGAGTGACGGCTGCCTTGAATACGCGGGAATGACCGCAGATCCAGTTGGTCATATACCCTCCGTAGCTTCCGCCGGTAACGCCCAGGCGATCTTTGTCGATCCAGTCAAAGGTCTCTGCGGCTTCCCTTGTAAACTGAAGGATATCCGTCATGGCGCTTCCGTCGTAGGCCCGCTTCATGCTGGCGTGGGCTTCCCCGTAGCCGGAGGTTCCGCGGAAATTCATGATGATCAGGCCCATGCCGGCTCCCAGGATACATTGGTGCTCATAGGTGAGCGCGCATCCCATGAAGGGTGTGGGACCGCCGTGAATATAGACTACGGCGGGATATTTTCTGCCTTTCTCCATTCCCTGCGGCGGAAATACGAAGCCCTGGATCCGGCTTTCCCCGTCCAGAGTGTCCGCCCAGAGCTCCTGGGGCTTTACCAGAAGTCCCTGAAACCAGGGATTCAGGTCGGTAAGCTTTTTGGGGGCAAAGGGTTCCGTTCCGTTCATCATGGCTTCGGTAGCCAGATAAAGCTGGGGAACGGAGGTAAAATCCCCTCTGGAGAGCAGATAAAGCTCTCCGCTGCGGCGCACGGAGCGCCAGGCCGCCGCCTCCTCCGTTACCGCTTCGATATGAGGAGCGTCAAGGCTGGCGCGGTAGATATTGGACGCGCCTTTCCATCCGGAGATAAAGTAGAGATACCGCCCGTCATGGCTGATGGCCGCCGCTGACCGCTGGCCGCCCATATTTTCGCAGTTGTACAGGAAGCAGGTGGCCTCGTGGCAGGGAGCGTCGTCCGGCCAGAGGGAAACCGCCGGAGTTCCGGAAGTGTTTTCCGTACTGCCTTCCCCGGAGCCGTCCGTATCCTGTGACGGGCAGGGACATGCCGAATCATCACCGGACAAGGAGGGCAGCTCTGTCTTGAAAAGCCGCGTGAGGGGCATCCCGCTTTTCAGGGAGGGACTGAGAGCGCCGAACACCGCCGTCTTTCCGTCGGGCGTCACAAGGGGCTGGAAAGGAGCGGGATAGAAGGCGATCCAGCAGTCCTTCGTCAGCTTTTTGATGGGGCCTCCCCCGGCGGGGACGGAGAAAAGATCCATGGCGATGGATTCTTCCCTGGGGTGACAGCGGTTGCTGACAAATAAGATATTGTTTCCGTCCGGGGTGAAAACAGGCATGACGTGTTCCCTGTCCCCGTCTGAAAGGAGAACCGGATGAAGGTCACGGAGCGCCATGCTCCAGAGAGTGGTGCAGGTGCCCACGGAAAAGCCGCCGTCCGCGTCGCTTTTGTATCCGTAATCGGAAAATGTGACGTAGGGATGTTCGATTTCCTTTTTCCGGTCCTGGGCGGCCTCATCCGGAGTCAGCTCCCTGTCCAGGAGGGAAGGATCGCAGTCCAGGCGTACGTCGGAGAGAAACGCGATCCGGTCTCCTGCGGGGGACCAGACGGCATTCCGGGCTCCGTAGCGCATGGAGGTAAGCTTTACCGCGGTCTGGTCTTCCAGGCGGAAGAGATAAAGCTGGCTGTCTCTGGAAAAGAGGATGCTGCTTCCGTCCGGAGAAAACTGAGGATCCCGCCCTTCCGTGAGAAAGGTTTCCTGATCTGTCTGTAAATCCTTCAGATAGAGTTCGCTGATCTCACAGGCAGGGGGATCGGTGTGCACTGTCGCATAAACCGCCAGCTGCCGGCGGGCGCACAGGTCATGGCCCCCGATCCAGCGTATTTTATAATAATCCTGTGTGGATGAAACGTTCATTTTGTGACCTCCTCCTGTTGGAACCTTCGGGACTGCTCCGATGTACTGTGTTCCTCTCCGGAAATGCTGTCCTTATTTTTGGACAGATATTTGCAGAACCAGTCCGCCATTTCCAGAAGATGTCCTCTCTGAGCGTACATGTTTCCCTCTCTGGTTAATCCGTGATTTTCTCCGGGAAAAGCCGCGAAGCGCACGGGAACCTCAGGACGCCGGTCCTTCAGGGCGATGAACATCTGCTCCCCCTGCTCGAAGCTGCACCGGTAATCGCTGGTGGCGTGGAGAATCAGCAGGGGAGTATCGATGCGGTCTATGGATGTAATGGTGGAGGAGCCGCCCTTCATCCGGTTAATGAGAGACTGGAGGCAGCCCCTGAAGGGTCCGTCAAAAATGGAACCCATATCTCCCGTGCCGTAGGAGGTGGCGCGGTTGCACAGATTGCGCTGACTGACGGCGGCAGCGAAGCGGGAGGTCCGTCCGATAATGTGATTGGTCATATATCCTCCGTAGCTTCCGCCGGTGACGCCGCAGCGGTTTTCGTCGATATATCCCAGGCTGACGGCGGCGTCCAGAAAGGCCATGAGGTCTTCATAAGCGATATCCTCCCAGGCTCCCTTCTGGAAATCCTTTCCGTAGCTGATGCTTCCGTGAGGATCGCACCATACCACGGCCATGCCGCGGGCGGCCAGATACTGGAATTCAAACCACCAGTCGAAGGGATAGCAGCATTCCGGACCGCCGTGAATATCCAGAACGGCGGGATACAGAGCTCCTTCCTGATAATCCGCGGGCTTCAGCACCCAGCCGTGGACGGTGGAAACGCCGTCCGGGGAGGGTACGTTCAGCTCCTGGGGACAGGGCAGCTCCACCTCCTCCATCCAGCGGTTATGCCTGGACAGAAGACGTTCTTCTCCGGCTGCCTCATCCAGAAAATACAGGTCTCCGATGTGGTCCGGAGTTCCTTTTATATAAAGATATTTTCCCGGATTTCCGCGGTTTCCGTCCTCTTCCTTCCCCGTACCGGAAGCCCCGGAGGCACAGGGAATTCCCGCTGCAGCGGAAAATCCCTGAATGCAGCATTTGTCGGGAGTGAGGATCCGCTCGGCAGTCTGCCCGTTGCTTCCGTCTCCGGAATGTACGGGATAAATCTCATAGATTCCGCTGACGCCGTGGTCCAGTCCAAGATAAAGGACAGAATCTCCCAAAAGATAAAGATTGTCTCCGGGATAACCGCAGGCCGTATGTCCGGTGAGCAGCGCTCCCGGTCCCCAGCTGCGGGACTGTTCCGGCATCAGGTTTACAGGAGGCGTGTCCGGCGAGCCGACTTTGTACAGGACGGAATGCATATAGTCCTTTTCGCAGAAGGCGGAGTAAAGGATGGAAGAGTTGTCCAGCCACAGCGGAGTCTCTCCCAGAGAAAAGCTGTTCGTCGTCAGCTGAGTCATTTCTCCTGCCAGATTATATACGGTCAGCTCGCTCTGACGCTTCTGCCATCCGCTGTAAGGCAGCCGCCAGCAGGCCACAGAGCTCCCGTCCGGAGAAAATACCGGCCGGTGATGCTGTACATTCTCCCATGTGAGCAGATGAACCCGGGACGAGGACAGATCCGCGTACCCCAGCTGAGAGATGCTTCCGTCCGGGATACCATAGGTCTCGTCAAATTTATACATCAGCTCCTCGATGACGATGGGCTGTCTCTCCTTCCGGTGCTTCCAGTCCTCAAGAGCGCTTCCGGAAAGCTCCTCGAAGGCGTTTTCCCGGCGGTCGTTCACTCCGGTTCCCTCCAGCCACAGAGGCGCTTCAAAGGCCAGGAATCTTCCGTCCGGGGAGAGGGAGAACCAGGTTACTCCGTGGCGGAGAGTGGTAAGCTTTTCCCGCGTCCCATTCTTTTGCCGCCAGATCTGGAAGACTTCGGGATTGCCCTCGTCGGAAAGAAAATAAACGGCGGTTCCGTCCGGGGAAAACCGGGGAAGCTTCTGCTGAAAGTTTCCGGAAAAAAGCGGCGCGGGAGCGGGAGCGGCCGTATCCGTGCTCCAGATTTTCTGCGTAAATCTGCCTGTATCCGGATCGCCCCGGGAGACGCAGTACAGCGCCCGGGTTCCGTCCGGAGAGAGCGCCGGAGAGCTGAGATACTCAATTCTGAGAAAATCATCCAGCTCCAGAGTTCTTTTTTTCATTGGGTAAATTCCCCCTTGTCTGTCAAAGATTATGATGTTTTCCTCTGAGAAATTCTCTCAGGTCCCGTTCCAGCTTTTGCGCGGACTCCTCTCCCAGGTAAGGCATGTGGCCGGATTCGTATTCCACGGCGGTGACCCGTTCCATGGGAAGCCTGGAGCAGGCAAGGGTGTAGCGCACGTTGCCGGGAACGGTACAGAGATCGTAGAGACCTGTCCCGAAGAACAGGCGCATGGAAGGATTGCGGCGCATGGCGTTTTCCAGATGGCCCAGGGGCGGACGGCTGGAGCTGTAATCCCACCGGCCGTTTATCTCGAAATTGATAGCCTTGTAGGTTCCGGAGGGAAGCCCTAGTTCTTCCCGCAGCAGATTCATGCCTCCCACGAAACAGGGGGTATATCTGCCCATGGCCGGATCCTCCGCCACAGTGTCTGTCATGCCGGGAAAAGGTACGTTTCCGGGCACTCCCGGCCCATGCATGGTGTAACGCCCGTCGTAAAGCCCTGCGGAGAGACCGGGGAGCAGACTGTTTCTGTACTGCTCCAGGGAAAAGCGCAGTCCGTTGGAGAGGAGCGCGGAGGAGGGGATATTGGTGAAGCGCTGAAGCTGTTCCGCTATTGCGCTGCGCTCCGTTTCCGTCAGCGTGTTTCCTTTAAACAGCGCCGCCAGATATTCAGGAGCGAAGGCCCAGGCTTCTTCCGCCGCCGCAGCGGGTGAGGAGAAACGTTCCGGATAGTGATAAGCTGTGGTAGCGGCGCAGCAGAGAAGATTCAGCACGCTTTCCTCCACAGGAGGCTTGTCCGGAATACTGGGGGTTGTGGAGAAGGCGGTGCCCAGAAATCCTATCCCCGCAAGGGAGATGGAAAGCAGCCGCCTGCTGCCGGAAAAGGGCCCGCCCATCAGAGCGCTGGCCAGGGCGGGGCCGCGGACCGTGCCGTAGCTTTCCGCCATAAAGTAAACAGGAGAATTAAATTTTTTATGTACCGACAGCCATTCCTCCATAAACAGGGCAAAGGCCAGAGCGTCGCCGTCCACAGAGTAGAAGTCCTTTTTCAGGGACTCTTCCGGTTCCCGGGAAAGGCCTGCGCCCGGCGGGTCCATCAGCACCAGATCACAGATGTCCAGCAGACAGTGAGGATTCTCCTCAAGGCTGTAGGGAGGTACTGCAGGCGGATGGACGGCGTCCTCCATATGAATCCTTCTGGGACCGAACAGTCCCAGATGCAGCCAGATGACCGAGGAACCCGGGCCTCCGTTGGTGACAAAGACCACCGGCCGGTCGGATCCATCGCTCATATAGGTCACTGCGGTGATTTCTCCGCCTCCCTCGAACATTCCCGTTTCAAACCGGGAGGTGTAAGGAACGGTCTGACCGTGAAGGCAGATCTCGCCCTTTCGGGGAACAGTGGAATTCAAGCTGAGAAGCTTCATGACGTTTTCCTTTCTGAAATTATTTTTCAAAATTTCTTTTAAAGTCCCATCGTATTTTTCTCAATCTTCCCGTCCCGGATCACCATTTTTACATGATCCGCATGGGTCAGGCACCCGATATCCTCCAGGGGATTTCCATCCACGACCGCCACATCCGCCAGCTTGCCAGCTTCCAGACTTCCGATCCGGTCCTCCATCCGCATCACGTAAGCGGCGTGAATGGTTCCGGCCTGAATGGCCTCCATGGGGGTCATGCCCGCTCTGGTCATAGCCTCGAATTCCCGGCCGTTTTCCGCGTAGGGAGTGTTTCTGGAATTGGAAAAATCCGTTCCCAGAGCGATCCGGATACCGGCCTTTCTCGCCATGGCAATGGTCTTTTTATTGGCGTCCGCGCAGAGCAGGGCCTTCTCGTGCATCCAGTCCGGAAAACCGGGCATGTCCGCCACGCCCAGGGACACGGTGAGGGTAGACACCAGCGGAACGTTCTTTTCCGCCATCAGGTCGATTTCACGCTGAGTCAGCATGACGCCGTGCTCGATGCACTCCACTCCTGCCAGCAGCGCCTGATAAGCTCCCTCATAGCCTGTACAGTGAGCGGTGACATAGGAGTGATGCCGTTTGGCTTCTCCCACGATGGCCCGGAGCTCTTCGGGAGAAAACTGTACGTCGTCCACCCGGTCCGTGGGGGAGGACACGCCGCCGGTGGCGCAGATTTTGATAAACCTGGCTCCCTGACGGAACTGCTCCCGCACGGCCCGGACACAGTCGTCCGGTCCGTCGCACAGCATGGAGAGATGATCGTGGGCATTGTAATATTCTTTTGTCACGGAGGGGTCCAGGTCCACATGCCCGGAGGTGATGCCCAGCACTTTTCCCCCCGGTACGATCCTGGGGCCGCGGATCACGCCCCGGTCCACGCCCCGGGCCAGATACAGCCCGGCTTCGCTCATGTCCCGGAGCCCTGTGAATCCTGCGTCCAGCAGAATACCGATCTGATGCACTGCCCCCAGAATCTGATCTCCCAGAAGCTTTCCTCCCGCGAAGGAACCGGCGTCCTCCTGTCCGGTCAGATGGGCGTGGACGTCGATAAATCCGGGAAGAATGGAGCCTTCTCCACAGGAAAAGACCCTGGCGTTTCCCCATTCCGGACAATCTTTAAAGTCCCCCGCATAAACGATTTTATTTCCATCGATCAGGACGGCTCCGTCTTCCACGGATTCGTCATGAATTCCGTCGATGACCCGTCCCCGAAGCAAAATCTGGCTCATAGGCAATCTCCTCCTTTTCACGGCTGTTGATGAATGTTTCCATAATGCCGTTCATATGATTTCGATACATTCACAGCTGATCACGGATTGTTCCGCTGCAGGCGTCCTGCAGATCTGAAATTTCGATGCTGTTATCCTCAGTATAGCAAAAGGTGACTTAAAGTGTCAACAAGTTGTAAAAAATATGGAAATTATACTTGACAGTTTGTTTCAAAAAAGATAAGATACACACAGATACTTTTTCGAGTTGAAGCGCTGTAGTATTACATGATTCAACCATCGAAGGAGTGAAACGCGGCGCGTCCCTGCAGGAGAAGGTGCAGGAGCGAATGAAAGCGTAAGAGCAAACGAAAGTGCAAGAGCAAATGGAAAACGAGAGGAGAAAATCAGTATGAAAAAATTGATGGCACTGACCCTGGCTGCAGCTATGGCGGTCTGCGGTACCGGCACGGTATCCGTAACGGCAGAGGAGCAGCCCACGGAATTCACTATGATCGCGACTCAGCCCAATACCCTGAACATGATCCTGAGCGCGTCAAACCTGGATTCCTATTGTTTCTACCTTACCCAGGAAATGCTGTTCAGACCCTACAACGGCGTTTATGAGCCGGAGGTTGTGGATACCTGGGAGGCGGACGATACCAATACCGTGTACACCTACCATCTGAAGGAGACTTCGTGGGCGGACGGAACTCCCATAACGGCCGCGGATTTTGCTTATTTTATCACCTCCCGTCTGGATCCCAACAGCGGTTCCAGCAATGCCGCTGTCTATATTGATACTTACCATATTCTCAATGCCGCCGCATACAACAGCGGGGAGTGCGAGCTCTCCGAGGTGGGTGTAAAGGCTCTGGATGATCTCACTCTGGAGATTACTCTGGATCAGCCGGTGGCGGATTTTGACGGAACCAATATCGAGGTGTATCCCCTGAGCGAGGCCTTTGTGCAGGAGCAGGGAGAGGCGCTGGGCGGAACTCCGGAGAATTATATGTGCTCCGGTCCCTATGTGCTCACCGAGTGGGTATTTGATTCCTATCTTACCTATGAGAAGAATCCGGGATGGATTTTCGCGGAGGAGCAGTTCCCCACGGACAAAGTGACCATGATCCAGGCACAGGATATGAACACCTCCGTTTCCATGTTTGAGGGCGGAGAGGCGGACGTGCTCCTTACTGTGGGCGCGGATTATCTGGATATTCTCCAGGATTCCCTTACCTATTATCCCTTCTCGGCCATCCGCGCCGTTCAGCTGAACGTATACGGCCAGGGAGACGAGGCGAAGGCCGCCCTGCTTTCCAACAAAAACTTCCGCATGGCTCTGTCCTATGCCATCGACCGTGAGGCGGTGAACCACGCGGTGAATCCCATTGATACCGCCATCAACCGCTACATGTCCGCGCCTATGTCCGGAAACCAGCCGGATTCCCTGTTTGAGGAGGATTATCCTGTGGAGACGGTTCCCATGAACGGCGATGCGGACGCTGCAAAAGAGTACCTTCAGGCTGCTCTGGACGAGCTGGGCTATGCTTCTGTGGATGAGCTTCCGGAGCTGTCTTATCTCTGCTTTGAGAATGAAGATTATCGTCTGATGGGCGAGACTCTGGTAAGCCAGTGGAACCAGATTCTGGGCCTGAACAATATCACCATCGAGCTGAAGCCTATTCCCGACGCCATCCAGCAGATGATGAGCTATCAGTATGATATGTACTATACCGCCCTGTCCAACGGACAGACCCCCAGTGAATTTATGAACTACTGGATCACCGGCGGTTCCGTGAACGACGTCACCGGTTCCGGAATGAGCCTGTTCTCCAATGAGGAGTATGATTCCCTCATCGCTCAGGCTACCACGGAGTTTGACCGGGAAAAGCGCATGAGCCTCTATGCTCAGGCGGAGCAGATCCTGCTGGACGAGGCTCCTCTGATCATGATCAATACCAGCGGTATGTACACTGCCATTGCGGACGGTGTGGAAGGCTTTATGTACAATACCTATGATTCCGCCATCGAGCTGAATCACCTGGTTGTGAACAGATAAAAGGGTTCTCCTGTAGATTGCACCGTTAAAAAGAAAGCTGCCGCGGAAGCCGTGAACAGAAGAAGGGCGTTCTGCGGCGGCTTTTGTACTGTCACAGGTTTTCTGCGGGAGGCCTGCGGGTTTGCCCCGCAGGGGATCCGGAAGGCTGTTTATTGTTGAATTTTCTGGCAAGGAGATGATTTCTCTGAAAAAGTATATTGTAAAGCGTTTTTTTATTTCCCTTATTACCATCTGGCTCATTGTGACGGTGTGTTTCTTCCTGCTGCGTCTTCTGCCGGGAAATCCCTTCGCGTCCACCACCATCATGACGCAGGAAACCCTTGACCGTATGATGGCGTATTACGGGCTGGACCGTCCCCTCGGGGAGCAGTACATCACGTACATGAAAAATCTGCTTCACGGTGATTTCGGCTATTCCCTGAAATATGCGGGCCGAAGCGTGAACTATGTGATCTCCACCACCTTTCCCATTTCCGCTCATCTGGGCGTGCAGGCTCTTTGCCTGGGCGTGCCTGTGGGGCTTCTTCTGGGAATCCTGGCGGCCAAGAGAAGAGGACATGTGTCGGATGCGGGGATTAATGTATTTGTGATTTTCTGCACTGCGGTGCCCACCTTTATTATCGCGGCGCTTCTGCAGTATTTTCTGGCCGTAAAGCTGAAGCTGTTTCCGGTGGCGCAGTGGAAGGGCGTGCGCTACACCATTCTTCCCACCATCTGTCTTTCTCTGGGAACCATATCCGGTTATGCCAGGAGCATGCGGACCCTGATGCTGGAGGTGGACAGGCAGGATTATCTGCGCACGGCCAGGGCCAAAGGACTGGGAACCTTTAAGATCGTCCTCTTCCATCAGATCCGGAACGCCATTATTCCCATGATCACCAATCTGGGAACGGAGATCGCGGGGCTTCTTATGGGTTCCTACGTGATTGAAAAAATCTTTTCCATTCCGGGAATGGGGGCCTACTTTGTCACCTCCATTCAGGGTCTGGACTACACCATGGTTATGGGACTGGTGATTTTCCAGGCGGTGATCGTGGTGTTCGCGAACTTTTTAGTGGATCTTCTGTACGGCGTCATTGACCCCAGGATCCGGGTGGCTTAAGGAAAG
>CANQUG010000083.1 GCA_947626985.1 uncultured Lachnospiraceae bacterium
TTGTGGCCAGTTCCACATGGACCTCCAGGCCAATCACTGTCTCATACTGTTTCATACTATCCTCTTTTCTGCGCATTATTTCTGCGCATACTGACACTCCCTCGGAGTTTTCTATCTCCTGCGCACTGTTTCTGCGCATACTGGTGCCCCTTTGGGTTTCCTCTTTCCTGCGCACATTGCCCCTGCGCATATTGATATCCCGTTTTACGCAGACGGGTATCCCCTC
This sequence comes from uncultured Lachnospiraceae bacterium, assembly GCA_947626985.1. Taxonomy (GTDB): domain Bacteria; phylum Bacillota; class Clostridia; order Lachnospirales; family Lachnospiraceae; genus Blautia_A. Next base: position 227 of record CANQUG010000083.1, read on the forward strand.
AAGTTTTCTCTTTTCCGCGCATTATTTGTGCGTATTCAGGTATCCCTTTGGGGTTCCTTTGACCAGCATATTCCTTCTCATGCCTGTCTTTCTTCGGGATTTTCTCTTTTCTGCGTACCGTTTCTGCGCACATGGTATCCCCGCAGTTTATCCACGGCTTCTCTGAAGGGCCAGACCCGTGTCGTCCCTTCCGCAGAGAACTCCCTGACTGTCCCTCATCGTCTCATAAGCGTGGGCCGCCCGCAGAATCTTGCTCTCCATAAAGCAGTCCCCGATCATCTGAATGCCCACCGGCAGGCCGTTTCTGTCCATCCCGCAGGGAACAGTGATGCCGGGCAGGCCGCAGAGATTCACCGCCACCGTATAAACGTCGCCCAGATACATGGCAAGGGGATCCTTCAGGCTTTCCCCGATCCTCGGAGCCGTGTAGGGGGCCGCCGGAGCCAGAATGACGTCGTAATCCTGAAAGGCCCGGTCAAATTCCTGTTTGATCAGAGCCTTTGTCTTCAGAGCTTTCAGATAATAGGCGTCATAATACCCGGAACTCAGGACGAAGGAGCCCAGCATGATCCTTCGCTTTACCTCTTCCCCGAAGCCCTCGGTTCTCGTCTTTTTGTACATATCATGAAGGCCCTCGTAGCTGTCGCTGCGATAGCCGTATTTTACGCCGTCAAAGCGTTCCAGGTTGGAGCTGGCCTCCGCGCTGGCGATAATATAGTAAGCGGGAATCATGTAGTCCATGGTCTTCACGGAGAAAAATTCCACAATGGCGCCCATCCCCGTGAGCGTCCGCAGCGTGTTCATAAACACAGCCTTTACATCTTCATCCAGACCCTCGGACAGATATTCTCTGGGAACACCGAACTTCATGCCCACGATTTTATCTGTCATATCCCCGGAAAAATCCAGTTTTCCCCGGTCCACGGAGGTGCTGTCCTTCGGATCGTGTCCCCCGATCACCTCCAGAAGAGCGGCGCAGTCCGCCACATCCTTCCCGACCGGACCAATCTGGTCCAAGGAGGAGGCGTAGGCCACCAGACCGTAGCGGGACACCATGCCGTAGGTGGGTTTTAAACCGGTCACTCCGCAGAAGGAGCTGGGCTGGCGGATGGAACCGCCTGTGTCCGAACCAAGCGCCATGTAGGTCTCCCCCGCAGCCACAGCCGCGCAGGAGCCTCCCGAGGAGCCCCCGGGCACATGATCGGTGTTCCACGGATTCCTGGTGATTCCGAAGGCGGAGGTTTCCGTAGTGCTTCCCATGGCAAACTCATCCATATTGGTTTTTCCGACTATAATCATTCCTGCCTTATCCAGCCGGTCGATAACCTCCGCATTGTACTGGGGGACAAAATTCCCCAGAATCCTGGAGGCGCAGGTGGTCTTTTTCCCTTTGACGCAGATGTTGTCCTTCACGGCGATGGGAACCCCCGCCAGAGGACCGGTATAAACTCCGTCCGCAATTCCCTTTTCCACCTGCTTCGCTCTGGCAAAGGCTTCCTTCTTATATAAATCCAGATAGGCGTGCACTTTGCCTTCCTTCTTCTCTATCTGACTGAAAACATTCTTCACACCATCCAGTACGCTGATCTGGCGCTGTCTGATCTTCCTGCCCAGTTCAAGGGCGGTTAAGCTATCCAATTCCATCTCTTTTCTCCTATTCAAGGGCGGTCGAGCTGTCCGATTCCATCTCTTTTCTCCTGCTCAAGAGCGGTCGAGCTGTCCAATTTCATCTCTTTTCCTGTTAACATTCCTGTCGCGCAGTGCAGGCATTCCTCTGCAGGAGATGCGCAAAAACGCTTCGTGCCCGGCATCGGACCTTCATCCGATCGTCTTCGGAACCTGGTACTGGCCTTCTCTGGCCTTCGGCGCATTCAGCAGCATGGCCTCCCTGGCGTCTCCGTTGGTCACCTCGTCCTCCCGGAACACGTTTTGGTCCCCGAATATGTGGGAGAGAGGCTCCACGCCGTCCGTGTCCAGTTCTTCCAGCTTTTCCACATAATCCAGCATTTTCTGCATATCCTCTCTGGCCTGTTCCTTCTCCTCATCGCTGAGGGAAAGCTTCGCCAGAATGCAGACGTTCTCTATGATCTCATTATCAATTTTTTTTGACATATACCCTCTTTCCTGCACGCCTGCTATGCGTGCACCGGCTGATCTCTTGCATGGTTACCAACTTGACTTACCATCTCCCGGCAGCATCAGACATGTATGCAGCAGCCAATCCTCCATACTTTTTACCAGCCTGACTTATCATCTCCCGGCAGCGCCAGGGCCGGCTGATCCTGCCTGTCACGGCGTTTCTCTGAAATTTTTCCCCCTGACTTCAGATGGCAGAGCAGGATTCCGTCAGCCTCCCGCTCCGCTGCCCTCTCTCAGGGCTCCAGTCTCGTCATGTCTCTGGGGAAGAGACACGCCTCTCTCACGTTTTCCTCGCCCAGAAGCTGCATGGTCAGACGCTCCAGGCCGATTCCCAGACCGCCATGGGGCGGCATCCCGTGTTTGAAGGTGTCCAGATACTGCTCCATGCCTTCCTCCTCCATTCCTCTGTCCGCAAGCTTTTTCTTCAGCATCCCGTAATCGTGGATACGCTGTCCGCCGGTGGTGATCTCCAGACCGTGGAACAGCAGGTCGAAGCTCAGGGTGAATTTCTCATTCTCCGGATCATCCATGGCATAGAAGGGCCGTTTTTTGGACGGATAGTGCGTTACAAACACGAAATCCGCGTCATATTCCTCTTTGAAATACTGTCCGATAAGTGACTCTTCTTCCGGTTCCAGATCATAGGGGTTCCGGATCGGACGTTTGTATTTTTCAGATACCAGCTCTTTGGCCCTGTCAAAACGCACCACCGGAATCCGGGAAGTATCCGGAAGAGTAACCTTCAGAATATCCAGCTCCTTCTGATAATCCTTCTTCAGAAGCTCCATGGCATACTGGAGATAGCCCGTCTCCATGGCCATGATCTCATGAAAGCTGTCGATATAGCCCATCTCAAAGTCAAGACTTGTATACTCATTCAGATGCCGCTTGGTGTTGTGCTTTTCCGCCCGGAAAACAGGCCCCGTCTCAAACACGCGGTCAAACACTCCCACCATCATCTGCTTATAAAACTGAGGACTCTGGGCCAACACCGCCGGTCTGTGGAAATAGCTGAGCCTGAACATATTGGCTCCGCCCTCCGCCCCTCTGGCGCCGATCTTGGGCGTATGAATCTCGGTAAATCCCTGCTCATAGAGGAAGTCCCGGAATGCCCGGACCAGCCCCTCCTGAATCTTAAACCGGGACCGCTCCTGAATATTGCGCAGCGCCACTGGACGGAAATTCAGCTTCGCCTCCAGGGAGGTATCCAGCTTCCACTTGTCAATGGCCAGAGGCAGCGGCTCCGCCGGAGCGGAAAGGATCTGAATCTCCCGGATTCTCAGTTCCCGCCCGTGGGGAGCTCTCTCCTCCTCCAGAACAACGCCCCGCACCCGCAGGGTCATGGCCTCCCGGATCTCGCTGATGGGAAGGTTGACTTTGCCGTGCTCATACACGGTCTGAAACAGTCCCTCTCTTCTGCGAAGGATCACAAAGGCCACATCCCCCATTCTGCGGATGCTGTGGACGGCTCCCTCCAGAACCGCCTCCTTACCGGCAAAATCTTCTCCCAGAAGCTCCTCCCACTCTGTGGTTTCCTTTTTCAAAATTCCATCCAAAAATTCCATTTCCCCATCCTCCATAATCACACGTTCTTTTACAATATCATTCCATGCTTCACCGGTCAAAAGCCTCCTTTCCGCGCCGCGGCCGGAAACAAGCCTTTCACCGGTGAAGCACTCCCCGTCAGGGTTCGCCTGAAAGGGGACGTCTACAAAAAATAAATCCCGGCATAACCCAAAAAATCCGGGGAATGCCAGGACTGGATAACATGGCTGCGCCTTTGCAGCCTTCATCATCTATTTACTTCATAACTTCCTTCCCGGACAGCCTCCCGGCCAATCCCTTCTGCTGAGCGCTCTCAGACCGCTTCGGGCAATCCTTTCTGCTGCGCTCTTTCACACCTCATCGTACAGAAGCATCAGCACCATCTGAGCCGTCTCCACCATATTGGTGCCGGAATCCATACTGCATTTCTGAATATACCGGTAAGCCTCCTCCTCGCTGAGATGATTTCTCTGCATCAAAAGCATCTTGGCATTGGAGATGTAATTCTGCTCCTTCCAGGTCCGCGCCTTGGGCTTTTTCTTCTCCTTCCTTCGCCGGCGGTCCAGCTGGGAAAGCACCATGTCCACCGTGTTGATGAGATCGCTGGCGCGCATGGGCATTTTCAGAGTCAGGAAGGAGGAGGGAATCTCGCTGAGCACTCTCTCCGACGCAAGGATCAGCAGCTCAAAGCCCGGCGGAAGATACTCCCGCATCTCCACATAGTTCATATCCGTCAGCCGGGCGCTGCAGATCAGCAGCCCCCCGTCCACCTGAGAAACGGCGACAAGCGCATTGGATGCGTTATTGCACACGGAGGCCACGGAAAAACCGTGCCGCTCCAGTATGGCCCGGATCTTTTTCGCATCTTCCAGTTTCGGTAATGCAATCACAATGCTGCTGCTCATAAAACGCCACTCCTCTTTCGCCCCGGTCCTCGGTGCGGGAAACAGGAACAGCACCGATCCCGGCTGAACACACCGCTCATGCGGTACAGCGCCGTTGCTGATCAGATGCGATAAAGGTACTCTTCAATTTCCCACGCGGTAACCTGTCTTGTATATTTTTCCCATTCCTTACGTTTCACAGAAGCGTATTTCTCACAGAATTCTTTTCCCAGAATGTCCCTGATCCACTGGCTCTGTTCAAAGAGCTCGATGGCCTCCTTCAGACTCTCCGGCATATTTTCAATGACGCTGTCCTGTTCCGTTTCAGAAAGGGATGGGTTGGATGATTTCGTCGGATATAATTTCCGCTTGATTCCGTCCAGTCCTGCTGCAAGACATACCGCTAAAACCAGGTATGGATTGGAAGAGGCGTCCGGACTTCTCAGCTCGATCCGGGTATCCATGCCTCTCAGGATCGGAATTCGCACAAGGGAATTCTGATTGTTTTTGGTCCAGGTGAGCTCTGTGGGAGCCTCGTACCCCGGAACCAGTCTTTTATAGGAATTTACCAGAGGATTGGTGATCAGCGCCATCTCACGGCTGTGAGCCAGAAGTCCTCCGATAAAGTAGTAGGCCTCCTCGCTCAGCTCCCCGGAATCCTCGGGATTTTCAAACACGTTTCTGCCGTCCTTATACAGTGAAAAATGAATATGCATGCCGGAGCCGTTCACCTCCGCTCTGGGCTTCGGCATAAAGGTGGCGTGGAGCCCGTGGCGCTTGGCCACTGTCCGGACCGCCATCTTGAGGGTCATGATGGAGTCGGCCATCTTCCGGATCTCTCCGCCGCGGATATGAATCTCATGCTGAGCCGGAGCCGTCTCGTGATGGGAGGACTCCACCTCCATCCCCAGATTCTCCAGGTTCAGCACCATGTCCCTTCTGGCGTTTTCCCCCAGATCCAGAGGACTCATATCCAGATATCCCGCCTGCTCGTGGGTGACTGTGGTGGGCACCCCGTTGTCGTCCGAGTGAAACAGGAAAAATTCACATTCCGGTTCCACCGTGCAGCGGTACCCCTCCTTCTCCGCCTCCCCCGCCACTCTTTTCAGAAGGTAACGGGAGCTGCTGTGATAGGGAGTTCCGTCCGGCCGGTAAAGATCGCAGAGCATCCTGGCCACCTTGCCCTGCTGAGGTCTCCAGGGAAGAATGGTGAAGGTGGTCAGATCCGGGCAGAGATACAGTTCCATTTCCTTGCCCCCGGCCACCCCCGCGATGAAGGTTCCGTCCACAATGCATTCATTATTCAATGCCCTGGGGAGTTCCCGGGCTGTAACTGCAATATTTTTCAAAGTTCCAAACATGTCGGTGAACTGAAGACGGATAAATTCCACGTCCTCCTCCTCCGCCATCTGCAATACTTCCTCTCTGGTATAATTCCCCATTCTTTTCTCTCCTTATCCATCATTCTGCCTGTTTCTGTCTCGATACATATCGGAGGTGTCTTTTCAAAAACTCCGGGACGGCTTTTCCTCTGAGGTTCCCGGAAAAGCTCCCTTGGGCAGATTCTTTTTCAGGGGGTCAGTCTGCGGGTGCGGCGTCTGTCAAGGAAAAAGGCGCACTTCCGACGGATAACCCTCAAAAGAACGCCTTTGTTCATTCACGTATTATAGCAATCAGGATGTTTTTTGTCAATGAAATGTCAGTACTTTTTACAGATTCGTGTAGCCCATGAGGGATTCATCCACGGCTCTGGCGGCTTCCCGGCCCTCCCGGATGGCCCACACTACCAGGGACTGGCCCCTGTGCATGTCCCCCGCGGTAAATACTCTGGGAACGGAGGTGGCGTACTCGTCCGGCTTCGTATCCACGTTGGTGCGGGCATTCACCGCCACATGGAAGGTGTCCGTCACGTACTTCTCGCTGCCCAGAAAGCCTGCCGCGATCAGCACCACGTCCGCCGGGATCACTTCCTCCGTGCCCGCCACGGGAACCATCTGCATTCTTCCGGATTTGGGATCCTTCTCGCTTTTCAGCTTCACGATCTTCGCCTGGCAGACATTGCCGTCCTTGTCGGGGATAAATTCCGTCACCGTGGTCTGATAGATCCGGGGATCATGGCCGAACACCGCAATGGCCTCCTCCTGGCCGTAGTCCGTTTTCAGGACTCTGGGCCACTGGGGCCAGGGATTGGATGGAGTGCGCTCCACAGGCGGCATGGGCATCATCTCCAGCTGGGTGACGGATTTCGCTCCCAGACGGATGGAGGTTCCCACGCAGTCATTTCCCGTATCGCCGCCGCCGATCACCAGCACATGCTTATCTTTGGCCATCTCATAGGGCACTTTGGCAAAATCGCTGTCCAGAAGGGTCTTGGTCACCTGGCCCAGAAAATCCACGGCAAAGTAGATTCCCCTGGATTCCCTGCCGGGCACCTTGATGTCCCTGGGATTGGACGCGCCGCAGGCAAGAACCACACGGTCATACATCTTCAGGAGCTCCTCCCCTGTGATGTCCACGCCGATATTTACATTGGTGACAAATTTGACTCCCTCTTCCTCCATCAGCCGGATCCTGCGGTCCACCACGCTCTTTTCCAGCTTCATGTTGGGAATGCCGTAGCGGAGAAGTCCTCCCGGACGGTCTTTGCGCTCGTAGACCGTCACGCTGTGGCCTCTCCTGTTCAGCTGCTGGGCGGCCGCCAATCCGGAGGGACCGCTTCCGATCACGGCAATGCTCTTTCCCGTGCGCACCTTGGGAGGCTGGGGCTGCACCCATCCCTCCTTAAAGGCGGTCTCGATAATGGCTTTCTCGTTTTCCTTGGTGGCCACCGGCTCGCTGTCCAGATTGCAGGTGCAGGCAGCCTCGCAGAGCGCCGGGCACACCCGGGATGTGAACTCCGGAAAGCTGTGGGTTTTGCTCAGCCGGTTGTAGGCCTGTTTCCAGTTTCCCGTGTAGACCAGATCGTTGGTCTCGGGAACCAGATTGTGAAGGGGACAGCCGGAGGCCATGCCTCCCAGCATCATCCCTGACTGGCAGAAGGGAACTCCGCACGCCATGCACCGGGCGCCCTGAAGTGTCTGTCTCTCTCTGCTTAACGGAATCCGGAACTCATTGAAATTGGTGATCCGGACCTTGGGCGGCAGCACCTGCGCCGTCTCTCTTTTATAATCTAAAAATCCTGTTGGTTTTCCCATCGATTTCCTCTCCTCTTCCTTATGAAATCGCTCTTCGCCTCAGTTTGACAGCCGGGGTTCAAAAACTCTCCGCCTCCGGGGCTCTGAGCGCCGGGAGATCCGATCTCCCCCGGCTCCTTCCTCAATGCTTCGCGCCGATACTTTCATAGAAGGCTTCCATCTGCGCCTGGTCGCCGGTGAGACCCTTCTCCTCCAGCTTGGCGCTCAGGGTGAGCATTCTCTTGTATTCGTCCGGAATCAGTTTTTTGAAGCGGGGCAGATAATACTCAAAATCATCCAGGATCTTTCTGCCCAGCCGGGAACCGGTGGCCTTTACATGGGCCTCAATGAGATCCCTCAGTTCCTTCCTGTCATATTTGTTATCCACTTTCTCAATGGAGATCATGGTCTTGTTGATATTCTTGTACAGTTCATTGTGTTCATCCAGAACATAGGCGATTCCTCCGCTCATGCCCGCCGCGAAGTTTTTGCCGGTCCGTCCCAGGACCACCACGCGGCCGCCGGTCATGTACTCGCAGCCATGTTCGCCCACGCCCTCCACTACGGCACAGGCTCCCGAATTACGCACTGCGAAGCGTTCTCCCGCCACACCGTTGATGAAGGCGGTTCCGCTGGTGGCGCCGTACAAAGCCACATTGCCCACAATGATATTTTCCTCGGCCTGATATCCGGCCTTCTCCGGAACGCGGATCACCAGCTTGCCGCCGGAAAGTCCCTTGCCGAAATAGTCGTTGCTGTCGCCGGTGAGATTCAGTGTCAGACCTTTGGGAATAAAAGCGCCGAAGCTCTGTCCGCCCGCCCCATGGCAGTTCACCACGATGGTGTCCTCGGGAAGGCCCGTCTTCGTCTGCCTGGTGATCTCAGAACCCAGGATGGTTCCGAAGGCGCGGTCCCTGTTGGAAACCTTCACGTCCAGCACCGTCTTTTCGCCGTTTTCCAGAGCGTTTTTGCATTTCTTCAGAAGAATCCTTTCATCCAGCGTCTTTTCCAGCTCAAAATTAAACTCCGCCGCAGGATCAAAGGTCACCTTCTGTCCTTTGGACAGGTAGGGATTTTCCAGGAGAGCGGTCAGATCCACCTTGCCCTTGTGGGGCTCCTCGATATTTTCCGCAGGCCTTAACAGATCCGTCCGGCCCACCATCTCGCTGACGCTGTGAAGACCCAGACGGGCCATATATTCCCGCAGCTCCTGAGCGATGAACCGCATAAAGTTCTCCACATACTCCGGTTTGCCCCGGAAGCGCTTGCGCAGCTCCGGATTCTGGGTAGCCACGCCCACCGGACAGGTATCCAGATTGCAGACACGCATCATCACGCATCCCATGGTCACCAGAGGAGCCGTGGCAAAACCGTATTCCTCCGCTCCCAGAAGAGCTGCCACAGCCACATCCCGTCCGCTCATCAGCTTGCCGTCGGTCTCGATACGGACGCGGTTCCTCAGACCGTTCATCAGAAGGGTCTGATGGGTCTCCGCAAGGCCCAGCTCCCAGGGAAGTCCCGCATGATGGATGGAGCTTCTGGGCGCCGCGCCGGTACCTCCGTCATGACCGGAGATCAGAATGGTCTGGGCTCCCGCTTTGGCCACGCCGGCCGCGACGGTTCCCACGCCGGCCTCGGACACCAGCTTCACGGAGATATCCGCATATTTGTTGGCGTTTTTCAGGTCGTAGATCAGCTGGGCCAGGTCCTCGATGGAATAAATGTCGTGATGAGGCGGCGGGGAGATCAGGCTGACGCCCGGCGTGGAATGACGGGTCCTGGCGATCCAGGGGTACACCTTCTTGGCCGGAAGATGGCCGCCCTCACCGGGCTTGGCTCCCTGGGCCATCTTGATCTGAATCTCCTTCGCGGACACCAGATAACGGCTGGTTACGCCGAACCGTCCGCTGGCTACCTGCTTGATGGCGGAACAGCGGTCGTTCTCCGTTCCGGCGGAATCGATTCTCTCATCGCTCTCGCCGCCCTCGCCGGTATTGGACTTGCCGTGAAGATGATTCATGGCGATGGCAAGCGTCTCATGGGCCTCCTGGGAAATGGAGCCGTAGGACATGGCTCCCGTCTTGAAGCGCTTCACGATCTCATCCACGCTCTCCACTTCCTCGATGGGAATGCCCTGCTCCGGATAATTGAATTCCAGAAGTCCTCTCAGGTTTCCATGATTCTCCGAATCCACCAGCTTCGTATATTCCTTGAACATCTCATAGCTTCCGCATCTGGTGGACTGCTGAAGGAGATGAATGGTTGCGGGGTTGTAGCGGTGCTTCTCGCCCTGGCTCCGCATCTTGTGGGCTCCCACGCTGTCCAGGGTAAGGTCCGTGTTAAGTCCCAGCGGGTCAAAGGCCTCGGAGTGGAGACGCTCCACATTGTCCTCGATATCCTCCAGAGTGATGCCTCCCACACGGCTGACCGTGCCGGTGAAATACTTGTCGATCACGTCCTGGGAGATGCCGATGGCCTCGAAGATCTGGGCGCCCTGATAGGACTGAATGGTGGAAATGCCCATCTTGGAGGCGATCTTCACAATGCCGCTGATCACCGCGTGATTGTAATCATCCACCGCCGCATAGTAATCTTTGTCCAGCATATGATTGTCGATCAGCTCCCGGATAGTCTCCTGAGCCAGATAGGGATTGATGGCGCAGGCTCCGAAACCCAGAAGGGTGGCAAAATGATGAACCTCTCTTGGTTCGCCGGACTCCAGGATAATGGACAGCGACGTACTCTTCTTGGTCTTTACCAGGTGCTGGTGCACCGCGGAAACCGCCAGAAGAGAGGGAATGGGCATATGGTTCTCGTCCACGCCTCTGTCGGAAAGAACCAGGATATCCGCGCCTTCGCGGAAGACCTTATCCACCTCCACGAAAAGACGGTCGATGGCTCTCGCCAGCTTGGTGCTCTTGTAATAAAGGGTGGAAACCACCGCCACCTTGAAGCCGTCATGCTTCATATTCTTGATCTTCAGCATGTCGGTGTTGGTCAGGATGGGATTGTTGATCTTCAGCACCTGACAGTTCTCCGGCTTCTGGATGAGAAGATTGCCGTCCTTCCCCACGTACACGCTGGTGGAGGTGACGATCTCCTCACGGATGGAGTCGATGGGCGGGTTGGTTACCTGGGCAAAAATCTGTTTAAAGTAATCAAACAGCGGACGGTGCTCTCTGGAAAGCACGGCCAGAGGCGTATCCACGCCCATGGATCCGATACCCTCTCCGCCGTTTAAGGCCATGTTGCGGATGGAGGTGCGGTACTGCTCGTAGGTGTAGCCGAAGGCTTTCTGCAGCCGGGCCCTCTGGTCCTCCGTGTATTCCTCCACTCTCTGGTTGGGAATGCGGATGTCCTTTAAATGGACCATATAGGTGTCGATCCACTCTCCGTAAGGCTGCATCGTCGCGTATTTTTCCTTCAGCTCGTTGTCGTCCACGACTTTGCCCTGAACGGTGTCCACCAGGAGCATTTTCCCCGGATGGAGACGTTCCTTCAGGATGATCTTCTCCTCGGGAACAGGAAGGACGCCCACCTCGGAGGAAAGGATCACATAGCCGTCGGAGGTCACATAATATCTGGAAGGACGAAGCCCGTTGCGGTCCAGAACGGCGCCCATCACGTCTCCGTCGGAGAAGAGAATGGAGGCAGGTCCGTCCCAGGGCTCCATCATGGTTGCGTAATACTGATAAAAGTCGCGCTTTTCCTGGGAAATGGTGTAGTTGTTGGCCCAGGGCTCCGGAATGGTTATCATCACCGCCAGAGGCAGGTCCATGCCGCTCATCATGAGAAATTCCAGGGTATTGTCCAGCATGGCGGAGTCGGAGCCGCTGCGGTTCACCACGGGAAGAACCTTGTGGAGATCGCCGCTCAGATAGGGAGAATCCATGTTCTCCTCCCGGGCCAGCATCTTGTCCGTGTTGCCCCGGATGGTATTGATCTCTCCGTTATGTACGATCAGACGGTTGGGATGGGCTCTCTCCCAGCTGGGATTGGTGTTGGTGCTGAATCTGGAATGCACGACGGCAATGGCTGATTCATAATCCGGACTCTGAAGATCCTCAAAGAAGGTGCGAAGCTGCCCTACCAGAAACATGCCCTTGTACACGATGGTACGGCTGCTCATGGACACCACATAGGTGTTGTCGTTGCTCTGCTCAAACTCTCTTCTGGCGATGTACAGCTTTCTGTCGAAGGGGAGTCCCTTCTCCACATCCGCGGGCTTTTTGATAAAGGCCTGCATAATGCAGGGCATGCACTCTCTGGCCTTGTGGCCCAGCACATCGGGGATCACGGGAACGGTTCTCCAGCCCAGAAGCTCCAGTCCTTCTTTCTGTACAATGATCTCGAACATCTTTTTGGCCTGGGCTCTCTTGATCTCGTGCTGGGGGAAGAATATCTGGGCGATGCCGTACTCTCTTTCCTCACCCAGCTCGATTCCCTCTTTTTTACATGCTTTCTTGAAAAATTTATGGGAAATCTGCAGGAGCATTCCTACGCCGTCGCCGGTTTTTCCCTCCGCGTCCTTTCCGGCGCGGTGCTCCAGATTTTCCACGATCCGGAGGGCGTTCTCCACGGTACCCCGGGATTTTTTGCCTTTGATATTCACAACGGCGCCGATTCCGCAGTTGTCGTGCTCAAATTCCGGACGGTACAGCCCTCTGGACTCTCTTCTCACTTCACTCATTTTCCTCATCCTTTCTATCCGTTGGTTTTACGGTAATGCCGTTTTTCCGTTCAATGGCCGCCCTGATAAATCCCCGGAACAGAGGATGGGCGCGGTTGGGACGGGATTTGAACTCCGGATGTCCCTGGGTCCCGATGAAAAACGGATGCCCTTTTATCTCGATCATCTCCACAATGCGCTCGTCCGGCGAGGTTCCCGCGATGAGCATTCCTTTTTCCGAGAGCTCCCGGCGGAACGCGTTGTTCACCTCGTAGCGGTGTCTGTGACGCTCGTGGATTTCTTTTTTTCCAAATAATTCCAAAGATTGTGACTCGTCTGAGAGGATGCAGGGGTAGCTTCCCAGTCTCAGGGTTCCTCCCAGGTCCTCCACCGTCTCCTGGTCCGGCATCAGAGCGATCACCGGATGCTTCGTCTCCGGGTCCAGTTCGATGCTGTTGGCGTCCTCATAGCCCAGCACATGGCGGGCAAATTCCACAATGGCCATCTGCATTCCCAGGCAGATTCCCAGGTAGGGGATCTTATGTACCCTGGCGTATCTGGCGGCGAGGATCATTCCCTCCGTTCCCCTGCTGCCGAAGCCTCCCGGCACCAGAATGCCGTTCACGTTGTGGAGGACCTGATCCAGGTTCTTTTCGTTCAGCTCCTCGGAGTCCACCCAGGTGATCTCCACCTTGGCCTTGCAGGAAATGCCTCCGTGCTTCAGTGCCTCCACCACGCTGAGATATGCGTCGTGGAGCTGGGTATATTTTCCCACCATGGCGATTTCCACTGTGTCCTCCGGGTGACGGAGGTTGTTCACCATCTCCTGCCAGTCGGTGAGATCCGGCTTGCGGTTTTCCAGACGGAGGGTTCCCAGCACCACGTCCGCCAGTTTTTCCCGCTCCATGGCCAGAGGGGCTTCATACAGATATTCTACGTCCAGATTCTGGAGCACATGACTCACGGGGACGTTGCAGAACAGCGCGATTTTTGCCCGGATCTCCGAAGTGAGGGGGTATTCGCTGCGGCAGACGATGATGTCCGGCTGGATTCCCATTCCCTGGAGCTCCTTTACGCTGGCCTGGGTGGGTTTGGTCTTCATCTCTCCGGAAGCTTTCAGGTAGGGGATCAGCGTCACGTGGATGAGAACGGCGTTGTCATGGCCCACATCGTGCTGAAACTGACGGATGGATTCCAGGAAGGGCTGGCTTTCGATGTCGCCCACGGTTCCTCCTACCTCTATGATGGCGATGCGGTTTTCCTCCGGGCTTTTGCTCCGGTAGAAGCGGCTTTTGATCTCGTTGGTGATATGGGGGATCACCTGCACGGTGCCTCCGCCGAAGTCTCCGTGGCGCTCCTTCTGAAGTACGGACCAGTAGATCTTGCCTGTGGTCACGTTGGAATTTTTGTCCAGGCTTTCGTCAATGAATCGCTCGTAGTGTCCCAGGTCCAGGTCCGTCTCCGTGCCGTCGTCTGTGACGAAGACTTCTCCGTGCTGGATGGGATTCATGGTGCCCGGGTCGATGTTGATGTAAGGGTCAAATTTCTGCATGGTCACCTGGTAGCCTCTTGCCTTCAGGAGCCGCCCCAGGGATGCCGCAGTGATTCCCTTGCCCAGTCCCGAGACGACGCCGCCCGTGACGAACACATATTTCACCGCCATATTTCGATTTCCTCCTCCGTTTGAATCCGGCGGGGACGCCGGACTGCAGTCACACGTTTTTTGTTCCGGTACATAAAGAAAGACGCCGGAAGCAGTTATGCGGGCACTTCGCCCTGTTTTCTGCTTCTGACGCCGTTGTCAGTATGTTCGGGTTCTTCATAATCCTGTCGGTTTTACTCTGCATTACTATAACGTATTTTTTTCTGTTTGTAAATATGCAAATTTTTATTTGTGCAGGATGATTCTTCCAATTGGGCAGGGATGGGACGCAATTCAGCAATTTAAACGAACGGACGTCAGGCGAACGTGTATTGAACGTACGGATGTCAGGCGAACGTGCATTGAACGTACGGATGTCAGGCGAACGTGCATTGAACGTACGGATGTCAGGCGAACGTGCATTGAACGCACGGATGTCAGGCGAACGTGCATTGAACGTACGGATGTCAGGCGAACGTGCATTGAACGCACGGATGTCAGGCGAACGTGCGTTGAACGTACGGATGTCAGGCGAACGTGCATTGAACGCACGGATGTCAGGCGAACGTGCATTGAACGTACGGATGTC
>CANQUG010000084.1 GCA_947626985.1 uncultured Lachnospiraceae bacterium
TTTTTTACATCAGCCGCTTGAAAAAAACTTTTTATACATTTTTCATTTTACCTATTGACATTTCTTAGCTGGACTTTGGTTTGTATTTGATCATCCGGTGTACTTGATTATCTGACAGATAACGTTGTATACCTGTATGCATTGATTATAGCCGTCTTTGAACGATTTTGCAATTGCCAGAGCAAGATCCGGACGCAGGCAGGCAAAATGCAGACAAACACAGGCAGGACCGTCTGGTCAGTGTGCGGAATCTCTTCGGCGTTTTATCCGCAGGGGCAGAAGGAATTATCTGATTATTCCGCTGTATAATACTGCGCCTGAGCAGTCCAGAGTTCATGGTATTTTCCGGCCTCGTCCGCGGCAAGCACATCGTGGGAACCTTTTTGTATGATGCGCCCCTTATGGAACACGGCGATCTCGTCGCAGAACTTACAGGAGGACAGACGGTGGGAGATATAGATCGCGGTTTTGTCGCCCGCGATCTCATCGAATCTGCTGTAAATCTCTGCTTCCGCAATGGGATCAAGGGCCGCCGTAGGCTCATCGAGAATAATAAGCGGAGCGTCCTTGTAGAGCGCGCGGGCAATGGCGATCTTCTGCGCTTCACCGCCTGAAATTTCAACGCCGTCCTCGGACAGGATCTTATAAAGCATCGTATCCAATCCTTTGTCCATCGTTTCCAGGCGTTCCCCGAAGCCAGCGTCGATCAGAGCCCTGCGGGCCCGATCCCGGTCGTATTCCATGCCGCCCGCCACATTCGCGCCCAGGGGTTGGGCGATCAGCTGGAAGTCCTGAAATACAACGGAGAAAAGGTTCATATAGTCGTCGTATCGGTACTTGCGGATATCGATGCCGTTCAGGAGGATCTGTCCCTCCTGCGGGTCATACAGACGGCACAGAAGCTTAATAAAGGTGGTCTTTCCGCTGCCGTTTTCCCCCACGATCGCCAGTCTGGAACCTACCCGGAATTTCAGGTTTACATGGCGAAGCGCCCAGGACTCTGAACCGGGATACTTAAAGGAAACATCCCGGAATTCGATTTCATACCGGCGGTCAGAACGCTTTTCCGTGGTAAGGCTTCCCTGATACATCGCGCCCGGAATATCGAGAAATTCAAAGGTCTTATCCAGATAACCGGTATTTGTCTCCAAAGTGCCCATCAGGCCCACCAGAGCAAAGATATTTGATACCATTGCCGCAGCCGCGCCCACATACTGAGTGATGCTGCCCACGTCAAAAGCGCCGCCCCAGGCCTTCAGGCAGGTGAACACATAAATCGAGCCGGTGATCAGGGTCGTAATGCACACGCCCAGGCTTGCATAGACGCCCATTTTCCCCAGGGCCAGTTTCCCAATGTGGCCGTCCGCTCCAAATGAGGAGTTCTTGTCCCAATAAGCATTTACCAGGTTCTGCTGATCGTTCATTCGGATATCGGCGCTCCGCTCCTTATCCAGGCCGATAAACCCGAAATGTCTGAACAGACGGTTTCCAAAGGTCGCCTCCTGCGCGGCGTCGCTCCAACCCTTCATTGCCGCGGCGGTGAATTTCCCCGCAAGGATGCTGACCGCGGCCATGAGAACCGCCAGGGCCAGTATGAAGATCGGGCTGTTCAGTACGGTAAGCCGTCCGGCGGATGCCGGAACCGGCAGAACAAACAGACTTACGGTCAATGCGATCCCGCTGAGAATGCCGGTCACGCCGCTCACAAAATACGCGTATACCTCCTGGACCCTCATCAGACCCCAGCTTGCCCAATTCTCATTTTGTCGGATCTGCGCTCTGAGATCATGATTTTCCTGCCTGTCCAGTTCTGAGAAATCAAGAGAAAACATTTTGCGGATAAACAAAATCTCCTTTCTGCCCCACAGGTCGCTGAGCAGGGTATTATACCTGCGCCAGAGAACAGCCTTCAGAACGGATGTGAAACCAGTGCACAGCACACCCGCAGCCACCCATTTCCACAGGATATCCGCTCTGCGCAGCATGGCAAGTTCCTTCAGGATCCGCGCCGAAAAGAAAACCGTGACATAGGGAGTAATGGCGTCGAAGAGGCTGTGCAGCGTCAGGATCGGGAAGAACCGGGGCGATACCCGATGGAGCTCCCGGATACCGCGCAGATGTACGGCAAAGGCGTGATGCATGTTTCCTTTTTCTTTCATTTTCAGAACTCCTTTCCCTCTTGATAATACCGGCTTTGCACCGCGAAGAGATTCGCGTATTCGCCGCCCAGCGCCAGAAGGCTCTCGTGGGTTCCTTCCTCCCGGATTCCTCCGTCCGCGAGAAAGATGATCCGGTCACAGAACCGGGTGGAGGCCAGGCGGTGCGAAATGAACAGGGAGGTTTTTCCCTTTGTCATGCCGCTGTATTTCCTGTAAATATCGTTTTCGGCAATGGGATCAAGCGCTGCCGTCGGTTCATCCAACAGCAGGATCGGGCCGTTTTTGTACAGAGCTCTCGCCAGCATCAGGCGCTGGGTTTCGCCCCCGGAGAACAGCGTACCGTCCAGATAAACCTCACGGCCAACGTGGGTTTCAAGTCCTTTCGGAAGCTTCTCGATGACAGAAGTCAGCCCCGCCTTTTCCACACAATCCGCGATCCGTTCATAGTCGATTCCCGCCGTGGTCTGCGCGATCTCTTCCGCCACGGTGACATCCAGGATGGAAAACTCCTGAAACACGGCGCTGAACAGGGCATAATAGCTTCTGCGATTGAAATTCCGGATATCCTTTCCGTTCAGTAAAACTACACCCTCCGTGGGGTCTAAAAGGCCGCAGAGAAGCTTTACGAGGGTTGTTTTGCCCGCTCCGTTCAGGCCGACAACGGCCAGTTTTTCCCCCGGATGAACGGTCAGATCCAGGCCGTGAAGGGTATCCGTTTCCGCGCCGGGATAGCGGAAGGAAACGCCCTCCAGTCTCAGCTCGAAGCTTTCCGCCATGGGAATTTCCCCGCCATCCTCGAACCGGAACGGTTCCGGATAGTCCAAAAATTCACGGACCAGAGAGATATCCAGGCTCTCTTTGTGCAATGTACTCATTTCCTGCAGGATCCCCATGACCCAGGTTGTAAATGTTGTTGCTGCCGTGAAGTACAGCAGGAATTCAGAGACGCTCAGTCCCTCATCCAGAACCATATTGATAAGAATCACATAGGCAAGGCCGTTACGGGCCGCAGTCAGCACCACCTCGGTAATATCCGCCAGCACCTCCACCCGTTCGCAGCGAAGACTGAAATCAAGATAAAGATCGTGAATCTGATCCAACAGCTCGTTCAGCCAGTTTTGCAGACCGAAAATACGAATGTCTTTTGCAAGCTCCACAGATTCTGATTTTGTACGGAGATAAGATTTTTTCTGAAAATATTTCTCTTCCTCATCCCTGCGGGCGTACCGCCAGTTATTGGTGTATCGTGAAACAAAAAAGCCGGCAAAACAGGTCGCTGTAATCACAAGCAGAAGCAATCCGCTGATGCGGGACAGGATGCCCAGATAAACCATAAGCCCTCCCATATTGGCAAGCAGTTTTGTCAGCGTTTCCCAGATATGCTCCGTCGCCTGGTAATTTCCTTCGCAGGCAAAGTGTGCCTTTTCCCGAAGCTTGATAAAATTTTCATCCAGTGTATTGGGATAGGACGTCATATTGCTTTTTCTGGAAATTTTTCCAATAATCGCGCTGCGCACATCCACCCTGGGAAACATGGTGTTCTCGCTGACGTACTCCTTGAAACCCTGGACAAAAAAGAGGGCGGCGGTAAAGAGGCCAATGGTTCCCAACAGTTCCCGCACGGGTACCTTCTGTTCTACGCGGGAGAGAACCTCCGGCGCAATGTACAGCTGGATCAGCTGAAGCAGGACTTCCAGAAAAGCGGTTAAAACGCAGCACAAAAGCACGCGCCTGCGGTGTTTCCATGCAATGCCGATCATCCATCCGATGTTTTGAAAGACATTGTATTTTGGTCTTTCTTTCACTTTTGGTTTTTCTTTTACTTTCATTTTGCTTCACCTCACGGATCATACCGTATCATAAAAATTCGTCCCCGCATTATTTCGGGGACGAATTGTCATTTTCTGGTGATGAACTGCAAAACCTACATCTGTGGGAGCAAAATCTCCGTTGTAAACGCTCCGTCTTCACTGTTGCGGCTGATATATCCGCCCAGACGCTCCACAATGGCGTCGATCCGCACCAGTCCGAAGCCGTGTCCTTCGCCCTTGGTGCTGCGAAACAGCTTTCCTTCTTTCTTCATCTTCTTCCCGGCGGTAAAGTTGGTGAAAGAGATGTAGAGCTGCGTATTTTTCATATCCATATATACCCGGATCAGGCGCTGATCTTCCGGCAGTTTTACGCTTGCCTCGATGGCATTATCAAACAGATTGCCGATAATACAGCACAGGTCGATCTCCGAGGATTTCAGCCGGAAGGGGATCTGCGCGTCCGCCACAACGCGGATCCCCTTGGCCTTTGCAAGGGAGATCTTGGAGTTGAGGATCGCGTCGGTCATGGGATTGCCGGTCTTGATCACCGTATCCACTGTAGTCAGATCCTCGTCCAGGAGGTCGAGATACCGTTTGACGGCCTCCCAATCCTGCGCGGCCGCGTAAGCCTTCATTGTCTGGATGTGATTGCGGTAATCGTGCCGCCAGCCGCGGATCTGCCGGTACATATTCTCCACCTCCCGATAATGGGTTTCGATCAGTTCCCGCTGGTAGGAAGCGATCCGCGCATCGATCTTCTTTGATAACAGTCCCATTTTCTTCACCCCATGCTGATGATCGCCCGGTTGATTCCCTCATACGTTCCTCTTGGCAAAGAGACGGTGATTCCATTGTCAAGCAGAATCTCTTTTCTGGTAACGCGGCTGATCCGCGTCAAATTAACGAGAGCGGAACGTCCCACCCGGTAAAAGCGCTCGTCCAGCTGTTCCTCCAGTTTGCCCAGCGTCATTTTTACGGTATAGTCGGACAAGGCGTGGATGGTCACATAATTGCCGAACACCTCAGCGTACCGAATCTGATAAATCGGCACACGTACCATTTCGCCGCTCAGTTCCAGATTCAAAACTTTTTCATTTTTCCTGAGTTTTTCCACGGCGCGATACAGCACGGCGCAGAATTTTTCTTCCCTGACCGGCTTCATCAGATAGTGCAGTGCCGCCACTTCATAGCCCTCGGAGATATAATCAGAATATCCGGTGATGAAAATGATCTGAACGGTATCATTTTCCTGCCGCAGTTTTTTTGCCATAGAGACGCCGTCCATCCTGCCCATCTCAATATCAAGGAGCAGAATGTCATAGTCTTTCTTCTCAGCGTAATGAAACAGAAAATTTTCGGCGGAATTAAAAGCGTCAATCTGTACCGTATGGTCCGCATTCGCGGCCCATTTGGCGGCTAACGCGGCGAGGTACTGCCGATCCGCCTCCGAATCGTCGCAAATTGCTATTTTATAGTTCATGTCTTCACTGCCTGTTCATCCAAATTCTCAGATTGCGTGTAAAATGCGAAGCATTTATACCATGATTAAAGCGACAAAAGCGATTACGGATTGCTGCGCTGCTTCGCAGCTTCCACAATCATTGCTTTATTATAGCGTAAAAGCAGGAAGATTTCTACCATAAGATCAGCGCCTTTTGCAGACGGATGGTTGATAAATTCCTTCCGGCTGTGTTATGATTCCGGTGAAAATAAAAATAACGATAAGGGAGGCAACAGGAAAATGTACGATAAGATCAGCGGATTTTCCGATGAGATTGCGGAAGAAACCGATGTGCAGTTTACGGTTTTAAACAAACTGAATATCCGGTATTTTGAACCAAGAGGAATCGACGGAAAAAATATCTCTCAGCTGTCGGCGGAGGAGGCCGGCGCGCTGAAAGAGAAAATGGACCGCTTCGGAATACAGGCTTCTTCCATCGGTTCCCCCATCGGCAAGGTCCGATTGTCGGAGCCGTTCGAGGAGCATTTCAGGCTGTTTCTGCATGTGGTGGAGATCGCCGGGATTCTCGGGGCAAAATACATTCGTATTTTCAGCTTTTATCATGACGGCGGCAGTGTATGGACAGCTGAGGAAAGGGAGGAAGTTCTGAAACGTCTGCGCAGAATGATCTCCTGTGCTGAGGAGAATGATGTGATTCTGCTCCATGAGAACGAAAAGGATATCTACGGGGATACCGCCGACAGATGCGCCGACCTGATGAAGGAGCTGTACGGAAGTCATTTTAAAGCGGTATTCGATCCCGCTAATTTCGTCCAGTGCGGTGAAGATACGGAATACGCTTATGGGCTTTTGAAGGACTATATTGCGTACATGCATATTAAGGACGCTCTTTATGAGAACGGAAGAGTGATGCCCGCAGGCCGGGGAGAAGGCAGAGTAGAATTTATTCTGAAATCTCTTTTTGAAAAAGGCTATGACGGATATCTGAGTCTGGAGCCTCATCTGGGCAGTTTTGGAGGACTTTCCGCGCTGGGACACGACCAGAGGATGGCCGGTCTGCCCGAGGGAGGCGAAGGGACTTTCACTCTGGCGTACCGGGCACTGCAGGATATCCTGGAAAAATTTGGATATTAAAAAACTTATCATGGCTCGGATATTGCAAACAGCCTTAACAGAACCCGGACATTATTGAGATACCTTAAATTGAGATGCCTTAATATGATCAGAAGCTTTAATTCCGGCATCAAAAAGCCTTATATGAAGGGAGTTTCACATGAACAAATTGAGAATGGGTATTATCGGATACGGAAATATGGGAACCGGCCACGTGAGAAGTCTCATGGAGGGTAAGGTGCCCAGAATGGAGCTTGCCGCCGTCTGCGACGCGGCTGCGGCCAGAAGAGACGCACTAAAAGAGGCGTACCCTCAGATCCCCGTGTTTGAAGATGCGGAAGAAATGTATCAGAGCGGTCTGTGCGACGCCGTCCTCATCGCGGGGCCCCACTATTTTCATCCGCCTCTGGCGATCAGCGCTTTTTCCCATGGGCTCCATGTCCTTACGGAAAAGCCTGCCGGCGTGTACACAAAGCAGGTAAAGGAGATGAACGAGGCCGCCGCCGCGTCCGGCAGAGTTTTCGGAATCATGTACAATCAGAGAACCACTCCGGTCTACCAGAAGCTTCGCTCGATGATTCAGAGGGGAGATCTGGGACATATCAAAAGGATTACCTGGATCGTCACTTCATGGTACAGATCGCAGGCTTATCACGACAGCAACACCTGGCGCTCCACCTGGGAGGGCGAGGGAGGCGGCGCCCTGATCAATCAGAATCCCCACCAGCTGGACCTGTGGCAGTGGCTTTTCGGCATGCCGGACAGAATCTACGCCCGGGCAGGCTTCGGCAAATACTATGATATCGAAGTGGAAGACGATGTGATGGCCTACTTTGAATACGACAATAAAACGACGGGAGGGTACATTACCTCCACCGGAGAAGCGCCGGGAACCAACCGTCTTGAGATCGCCTGCGACATGGGCAAAGTGGTGATCGAGGACAATCGCCTGCGCTTCCTGAGAAATGTGATTTCAGAGCGGGAATTCAACAAAACCAACCGAGAGCCCTTCGGAATGCCGGAATGCTGGGACTGCAGCATACCTGTGGACTTTTCCGCCGGTCCGCAGCATGCGGGCATTCTGAATAATTTCGCGGATGCGGTTCTGGACGGCCGGGAGCTTCTGGCCAGGGGCGAGGACGGCATTCTGGGACTGACGATCTCCAACGCCATCCACCTCAGCGCCTGGACCGGAGAAATGGTGGATGTAAAGAATTTTCCTGACGACAGATTTTATCAGCTTCTTCAGGAAAAAATCAGACATTCCACTGTAAAAAAGAAAGGCTCTCAGACTGTAGCGGATACGAAGGGAACATACTGAGAACAATAGTGGCGTTACGTTTACTTTTGCCATCCGGAGATTTCCATACGAAGGGAACATGCCGAGAACGATATGGGCTGCTGGCAATCACCGGCATATCATAATAACTGCCATGATCCGGCAGCCCCGATATACTCCGCAAAAGCCTCCAGAAATTTCTTCGCCGCTTTCGACTGAGTCTGATATTTCTTCCATGCCAGCGTCATCCCCAGGGTATGCTCCGGCTCGAAGGGCACGAATACCAGGTCCTGCCCCTCCGTATTGATGAGCTTATCCAGCGCCAGGACATATCCCATACCCTCCGACGCCATGATGGAGGCGTTGATAATCAGATTGTAGGTCGCCACAACATTCAGTTCAGAAAACGGCCTGCCCAGCCATTTTACAAACTGCACGTTGCCGGGAGTCTGCCGGGATATGATCAGCGGTTTGTCCCACAAATCTTCAGGGGCAAGATTTTTTCTGCCGGCCAGAGGCATATCCCTGCGCATCAGCAGCCCCCATCTGTCACGGAAAGGCAGCTCCAGATATTCATACCTCGACTGGTCGATCGCGCCCATCAGAAGACAGAAATCAAAAAGTCCTTTTTCCAGTCTTTCCGTGAGATCCGCGCTGTCTCCGCTGACCACGTGGAAATGAATCCCTTCGTATTCCTTCCGCAGATCGGCCATCACTCTCACAAGATGCCGGATCGAGTCCGTCTCCCCCGCTCCGATATAAATATCTCCGGCGATCACATCATCCGGATTTTTCATTTCCTCCTCCGTCCGGCGGGCAAGACTGACAATCTCCTCCGCCCGTTTTCGGAGATACAGTCCCTCCTCGGTAAGGGTCACCTTTCGTTTTCCCCGGATAAAAAGGGGTTTTCCGAATTCCTCCTCCAGATCCCTCAGCTGCCTGGAAAGCGTGGGCTGCGTCAGATGCAGATGCTCCGCAGCCCTGGAAATATTCTGCTCCCGGGCAACGGCAAGAAAATATTCCAGCACCCTCAGTTCCATTCCAACCACCCTCTCTGATAAAATAACAGATATCTGCTGTATAACCTGTATTCAAGTATAACGAAGTTTATGATTTGTGTCAAATTTTACACGCCCTCGCTCCCTGTTGATTTTTATATCATGCTGCATTATAATCTGTTGTAATAAAAGCAAAAAGAGTCAGGAGGACGGAATGGGACAGACGATTGCCATCGGAGCCCAGAGCTTTGAATATATACGTGAGAATCATTATTTCTTCATAGACAAAACCGGATTTATCAAAGAATGGTGGGAAAACGGAGACGCGGTTACCCTCATCACCCGTCCCCGCCGCTTCGGGAAAACGCTGAATCTGGATATGCTGAACTGCTTTTTTTCGAGAAAATTCCAGGGACGGAGCGACCTGTTCGAGGGACTGTCCATCTGGAAGGAAGAAAAATACCGAAAACTGCAGGGAACTTATCCGGTAATCTTTCTGAGCTTTGCGGATATCAAGGGAACGACCTTCGCCAGCACCGTGCAGGGAATCAAGTATGGAATAGAAAAACTGTACCGAACACATAAATATCTGAAAAACGGGACAGATATGGACGAGCGGGATCAGGCCTTCTTCGATGCAGTCACTTCTGAAATGTCCGATGATGTGGCAGTGCTGGCACTGAAATACCTGTCGGACTACATGAGCCGCTATTACGGAAAAAAAGTTCTGATCCTCCTGGACAAATATGACACGCCCCTGCAGGAAGCCTACGTGCACGGATATCGGGAAGAACTGGCGGCTTTTACCTGCAGCCTGTTCAATTCCACTTTTAAGACCAATCCCTATATGGAGCGGTCGATCATGACGGGAATCACCAGAGTCAGCAGAGAATCGATTTTTTCTGACCTCAATAATCTGACGATCGTGACTGCCACATCCGAAAAATACTGCACACAGTTCGGCTTTACCGAAGATGAAGTTTTCCGCGCACTGGATGATTTCGGAATGCCCGAAAAAAAATCCGAGGTCAGGAAATGGTACGACGGCTTCACCTTTGGCAGCCAGAAGGACGTCTATAATCCCTGGTCCATTATCAATTACATGGAGACCAAAGAATTCCGGCCCTACTGGGCGAATTCCAGTTCCAACAGTCTGGTGAGCCTGCTGATCCGTCAGGGAAATGCAGAGACCAAAACCATTGTGGAGGATCTGATGAATGGCGGAATCCTGGAAACGGAAATCGATGAAGAGATTGTGTTTAATCAGCTGGGAAACAACTACGGAGCTGTCTGGAGCATGCTTCTGGCCAGCGGTTATCTGAAGGTGGAAGAACGTTATTTTTCGCAGGAACAGGGGATTTTCCGCTACCGCCTGAAGCTGACCAACCGGGAGGTATCCCTTATGTTCCGGAAAATGATCCGCGACTGGTTCAGCGGAGACGACGTCCCCTCTCATGCTTTTCTCAAAGCGCTTCTTTCTGACGACGTGAAGGCCATGAACCGCTGCATGAATAAGATAGCCCTTGCCACCTTCAGCTACTTCGACACAGGAAAAAGACCATCCGGGGATACGGAACCGGAACGGTTCTACCATGGCTTCGTCCTTGGACTGATGGTGGAGCTTGAAACGGATTACAGAATTACCTCCAATCGGGAGAGCGGCTTCGGAAGATACGACGTGATGCTGGAGCCTTTACGGACGGGGATACCCGCCTTTGTACTGGAATTTAAGGTTCATGACCCGGAAGACGAAAGTACGCTGGAGGAGACGGCAGCCGCGGCCCTGAAGCAGATTGCAGTCAGGAACTACGACAGTGAGCTGGAGGCCCGGGGAATTTCCAGAGATCGGATCCGTCACTACGGTTTTGCTTTCGAAGGGAAAAAAGTGCTGATCAGAGGCGCTTCCCATCCGGACCCACAGCCCGGAGCATCGTCCTTCTCCTGAAGGAAATCGACCGGTATTCACTGAAATTTAACAAAAACGGATAATGGCGAAAGAACGGATGAAAAAACCGTCATCCGGTATTCGCCGGAGTTTGACGAATAAAAAACCATCTGAAAATACACAGGGGAATGGAAATCTTCCGATTCCATTCCCCGTCCTTTTCATAACACTGCCCTGCCCCTATAAGTTTCCGAAATTTTACCCCATTCGGCAGTGATTGCCCAATAAGAATAAAGGTATTTCCGTATCTGTTTTTTATTTTACAATCGAATTCTGACTTCCCAGATGATACGGACAAATATCTCTGCATTTATGACAGCTGATTTTCCAAACCTTCTCTTCCTCATCATCCCCGAAAGCATACTCCCAACAGGCCTGCTGTTCGATTTCCGGAGTCCGCAGCGCATTTACGGGACAAATCTCCACGCACAAATTACAGTTGTCGCAAACGGCCTCTTTCATTTCATCCGCCTCGAATTCATGATCACATAATACTGCTCCCAGCCAGACCATACTGCCGAATTCCGGTGTGATCAGCAAGGAATGCCTTCCTATTGTGCCAAGTCCGGCCGCCTGGGCAGCATGTTTCTGGGAAATCACAGAACGGTACCTTCCGGTATTTTTATCCCACTGACTTTCGTTGGTAGGTACAGGAACACATACGATATTTCTTTTTTCCATCTCAATGCAAAAATCAAGAGCGATTCCATCCATTTTTGGCGTAATGGTATTTCTCACTTTTGTGTAGGGAATATCCGATTTACAGATTAATGTTCCAACCGGAAATCTGCAGCCAAACGAAATTACGGACTTGCATGTCGGCAGAACATCCAGCGGATGATATCCTTTCGGCGCACTGTCAAATCTGTCGATACCTGCTATACCGCATAAATCCGCACCTAATGAAAACATAATCTCCTTTACATGATTACTGTTAAACATATATCATTACCTCTTCCGGAACCTCTTCTTTTTTCTGTACAGTCATATATCCTGAAGGCTATTGTAGCACAGAAAATAATGGAATGGAAGAAAAAATGAACTGCTGCTTTAACACGCTGATACAACTTAGCAAATTCATTCTTCAGCTCAGAGTTTTCTTAAAGTGAATTGACATATTTTCATAGCCTGCGTATAATTCATAACAATGATAAGGATGTGTTCCGTTATCGAAAACATGACGCTGACCGCCGCGGAAAACTCTGCTGTACAGAATATGAAAAAAACTGCACAGAAGGAACTGCACAAAAAAACTTAAAATATGGATGGAGGGAATGACTGTGGATCTTGGTAAATTTGTGGAAATTGCGGAACCCATCGGGGTTCTGGGAGTGAAAGCAACGCAGGGGGATGAGCTGATCGGACAGTGGCATCTGGAACCGGAGTGCAGGAGAAATGTATACTCCGCTTCCAAGAGCTTCACTTCCTGCGCAGTAGGACTGGCAGTACAGGAAGGGCTGCTTTCCCTTGATGAAAAATTAACGGATGCTTTTTCGGAAGATCTTCCTGAATCAGTAAATGAGAATCTGGAAAAGGCCACGGTGAGAGACCTTCTTACCATGTGCCTCGGACAGGAAAAGCCGTTCCTGATGGGAGAACAAAGGCCCCTTTATGAGGAAAATGACTGGGTGAAAATGTCCCTTGCGCAGCCATTTGTGTATGAGCCGGGGACACATTTTGTATATAACAACGCGGGTCCCTATCTGGCGGGAGTTCTGGTGCAGAGACGGGCAGGATGCGACCTGGTGTCTTATCTGACGCCCAGACTGTTCGGGCATCTGGGAATCCGGAGGCCCACCTGGGAGACAGATCCCATAGGATATACCTTTGGGGCGGGCGGACTGTTTCTGACGCTTACAGAGCTTCACCGGTTCGGACTGTTTTATCTCCATGAAGGAGAGTGGAACGGCCGTAAAATTCTTTCCAGCGAATGGATAAAGGAAAGTACCTCTCAGCAGACGACTGCTCCTTATGGATACCTGTTCTGGAGAGGAAAATACAATTCTTACCGGGCAGATGGAAAGTACTGTCAGTTCTCCATCGTATTTCCGGATAAAGACGCGGTGATTTCCATGGTATCCGAATGCAGGAAACCTGACATCCTTATGGACGCCATCTACGAGGAACTGTATCCTCAGCTGTAACGCGGCACGGATCATGACGAGACTGCCGGAAGAATCTTCCTCCTGACCTCTGGATAAACAAGAACTGAAATTTTCAATTAAGCAAAGTATAGCAAAATAAGCAAACAAAATAAAACGTTTTTTGTTTGCTTATTTTATTTCACTTTGCTTATTGTTTGTTTATTGTTTGCTTATTTCAGTCTTTGCAAATTGTCATTTCCCAAAGCTTCAGAAATCAATTACCTGCATCTTCATCTGGTACAGGCTTACCTTAATCGGCTTATCGTCTTTGTTTAAAGAAAACGCTTCCCCCTCTTCCGGATTCCATTCGCGATTATTTCTTTCATTTCCGAATCCACAATCCGAAGTCTGGAAATTTGACGGATTGAAATACTATAATTCTAATTATTAGATATATAAAATCTAATAGATTGGAATATTATAATTTAAATGATTAATATTGAAAAATCAGAGGGGTTATAGTATACTGTATCCAGATAACCCTATACGAGGAGGAAAATATGAAAAGAGCAGAATATCGGCCCCGGATTCTGGATCGCCAGGTTGAAGAATACCTTTCTGCTTTTGGCGCGGTCTGTATTGAGGGTCCCAAGTGGTGCGGCAAGACATGGACTGCCTCGCATCACAGTAAAAGCGAGATTTATATCGGTGATCCTGCCGGAAACTTTCAGAACCGGCAATTGGCAGATTTGTCACCGGAACTGGTACTGGAGGGCGAGACGCCCCGGCTGATCGATGA
Source organism: uncultured Lachnospiraceae bacterium (assembly GCA_947626985.1). Lineage (GTDB taxonomy): Bacteria > Bacillota > Clostridia > Lachnospirales > Lachnospiraceae > Blautia_A. Next base: position 13,651 of record CANQUG010000084.1, read on the forward strand.
ATGGCAGGAGGTTCCGCCTTTATGGGACGCAGTTCGGTATAAGGCAGATCAGACCCAACGAAAAGGACAGTTCATCCTTACCGGTTCCGCAACTCCGAACCATAAGGGCATCCTGCACAGCGGTGCAGGCAGGATCGCCCGCCTGCGTATGCGTCCGATGACACTCTATGAATCGGGAACTTCCAGTGGAAAGATTTCTCTGGAGGCGCTCTGTTCCGGGAAAATGACGCCGATCATGACAGGTGAAGTCAGCCTTAAGACCCTGATCGATTTTATCATTCGGGGAGGCTGGCCGGGAAACCTGGGACTGCCCGCAAAGCAGGCGGCGCTCCTTCCTGCACAATACCTGAACGCCATCCTGGAAGATGACGTATACAGAATGGACGGGGTGAAGCGGGACACGTCCAAAATGCGGCTGCTGCTTCGCTCCCTGGCAAGAAACGAGAGTACAACTGTGACAAATAAAACCCTGATGCAGGACATCAAGGCAGCCGATGACGAAGACATTGATCCCGCCACCGTTTCGGCATACCTCGATATTTTCAAACGGCTGTTCATCACAGACAATCAGCCGCCCTTTTCCGCCGGCATCCGTTCCTCCGTGCGTGTCAAGCAGGCAGAAAAACGGCATTTGGCCGATCCATCGCTGGCTTGCGCGATCCTGAAAGCTACGCCGTCCGGGCTCCTGCATGATCTGGAAACACTGGGATTCCTGTTTGAATCCCTCTGTGAGCGGGATTTACGCATCTATGCAGAATCCTTTGGTGCAGGTCTTTACCATTATCAGGATTACAAAAATCAGGAAATCGACGCAGTGATCGAACGGCCGGATGGGCAATGGTGCGCTTTCGAAATTAAACTGGGCGCAAGCCAGATCGATACTGCGGCATCCGCCCTCATTAAAATAAAACGGCAAATTGAGTCAGATCCTAAAGGAAAACCGCCCGCTGTCCTCGCGGTTATATGCGGCATGAGCAGCGCTGCCTACCGGCGTCCGGACGGTGTATTTGTGGTACCCATTACAGCGCTGAAGAATTGACAGATTTTGA
>CANQUG010000085.1 GCA_947626985.1 uncultured Lachnospiraceae bacterium
AAAAGGATCCCAACCCCATCGCAAAGGGAATGTCCTGGATGAAAACCAATATGAAAATGACTATAAATGGGAATGACTCCGCCATCGCCGAGCTGCTGACGGACGGCTGCAACATGGGAGTGAAATCCCTGCACAAATATCTCAACCAGTACAGCGCTGCAGATGATACCTCAAAAGATATCTGCAGACGCCTGGTTTCCATCGAGGAAGATCTCTGCCGGGATCTGAGGACCTATCTCTAACAAAAAAGCCCGGTGTTGGCAGCGTCGCTTTAGCTTGGGCAGAGAAAACCAGTTGTTTTGCTGCGTTGCTTCAGCCTTAACAGCGGAAACCCGATGATGAGTAAGCAACAGATAAATCCGCTGCTTTGCTGCGCCGCATCCGCGCCGGAAAAGGCTCGGAACAATTTGTCCTATAAAAAGCCGCTGAGGCTGTACAGGACCGTGCATCGATCTGCCGGAGGATTTCTTTTATGGTCCCCGGCAGCCTGCGCGCTGTCTGTATGCCTCAGCGGCCTTTTTAAAAGATGTCAATTTTTTTATTTGCCGGCTGCGGATTTCGCCGGATTTTGTCTTTACAAAATATCCTTACCGAATATCATAAACGCTCCGCAGTTTCAGCGTTCCGGCCTGTCCCCGCAGAATCTTCACCTTCACGGAGCCTCCGTTCATATCAAAGTAATTGTCCGACAGCACCAAATCGCCGTCCTCACAGTCGATCTCCACGCTTTTCGCATAGGAATCCGCATACACGGTAATGCAGTCCCCATTCACCTCAGCTCTGAGGTGCGGATCGCGGAATTTAAAATGCTTGGGCTGACAGAACAGAACGGTCCCTCGAGAGAGAACCTCGCCCTCTTTATACATCTCATAACTGAAATACCGCTCATGTTCATCTTCATCGGAAAAGTCCAGCTTCTCCATCCAAACGCTGGTGAGAGCCGGGACCGCCATATCCCGCTGACCGCTCCTGAGCTCCGTCCCCGAAGGGTCACGCAGCGCCCAGCGCACTGTAACCGCCGCGTCCTCCATGGTCTCATTAGCCACGGAAAGGCGGGCGCTTTTCTCAATCTCCGTATTCTGGGCATTCACATTGGTATTCTGAGTCAGCGTTCCCTCCTCGCAGCAGGACAGAAGAAGGGGCGCAAAAAATCTTCTGGCGTAATAGTGAAGCGCCTTCCATCTCCCCGCATAATCGATGGAGGACCAGGACGCCACCGGCCAGCAGTCGTTCAGCTGCCAGTAAATGGCTCCCATACACCTGCCGCGGTTTCTCCTCCAGTGCTCCACCCCGTACTTCATGGCCTCCGCCTGCAGAATCTGGGAAGCGTAAAGAAGGGTATCAAATTTTCCGGGATACAGATACATCTGGGAAAGATAGAGAAGGATTCTGCCGTTGGCCGACTTGTTTCTCTGATGCTTTTCCATTACGTAAGAAAAAATATTCCTGTCCTCCGGCTCGGTAAAAGACCGGATAGTCTTCATACACGGAAAGGACTGAAATCCAAATTCTGACGCATACCGGAAATAATAATTCCGATAATCGGAAAAATTCTTGTCCCCATGCCAGACCTCCCAGTAATGCACGTCTCCCCTGTCGGGATCGTTGGGCTGATCAAAGCCTCCTCCCGAGGAGGGCGAAGAGCTCCAGTAAAATCTCTGGGGATCGTACTTTTTCATGATCTTCGGGAAAATATATTCGTACATTTTGATATAATCGCTCTTCTGTTTGGGCGTACTCACCTTGGTACCGTCGCCCACCTGCCATTCCATCTCATTATTTCCGCACCAGAGCGCGATGGAAGGATGATTCCGGAGACGCTTCACATTATCGATCACTTCTGCTGTGATATTTTCCTCGAACTCTTCCGTCAGCTCATACACCGCGCAGGCAAACATCAGGTCATGCCACACCAGAAGGCCCAGCTCATCGCAGATATCGAAGAAATAATCATCGGGATAGTATCCGCCGCCCCAGACGCGGACGCTGTTGAAATTCGCCAGCGCACAGTCCTCCAGAAGCCTTCTGGTCCGCGCTTCGGTAATTCTGGAATAAATACAGTCCTCCGGAATATAATCCGCGCCCATGGCGAAAATCCGAACGCCGTTCACTTCGGTGGCAAAGCTTTCGCCCCAGGCATCCTTTTCTCTGGCCATGGTCAAAGTGCGCAGCCCGATCCTTTTCTCCCATACGTCCTGAACTTCTCCGTTCACCAGCATCTCGGCGCGCACGGTATAAAGGGGCTGACCGCCATATCCTCTGGGCCACCACAGCCTGGGATTCTCTATGAGAACTTCTTTGGCCTCCGGACCAGAATATTCCGTACGGTAAATTTCTCCGTCCGGACCGGTAACGGTATATAAAAATTCCGGCTGCGCCTCCCCGGATACATGCTTCCCTTCTCCCCGGAGCTCCAGTCTCACCTTTCCATCTTCGTGAAACTGCAGCACCTGCACGCTGTCGATCAGTCCGTGAGCAAAGCCGATAAGGCTTACGCTCCGGAAAATTCCCGCATCGGGAATCCTCGGACCCCAGTCCCAGCCAAACATGCAGTGGGCCTTCCGGATATGGGGAAATCCCGCCATGGAATCCTTCGCTCCGTCCACAGGACATTTCTCATACGCCTCTCTGATAAACCTGGTGGGAGAAAAAATCCGGACCTCCAGTTCATTCTCCCCATCCTTCAGCAGGTTTGTCACGACGAATTCATAACTTCTGTGCATATTCTCAACGGTTCCCAGAAACGCGCCGTTGAGAGAAATCTCCCCGATAGTATCGATTCCCTCAAATCTCAGCAGCTTCTCCGGGAAATCCCTCACGCTTTCCTCCGGCATAAACCTGCGGGTAAAGAGAAAATCATTCTCCATAACGGGCATCACATTTTTTTCATTATCACGCCAGTAGGGATCCTCAAGCCGCCCCTCCTCCAGGAGCGCCGAGCATACGCTTCCGGGAATATTCGCGGCCACAGGAGCCTGTTCCGCTCCGATCTTCAGTTCCCACCTGCCGTCCAAAGACTGTATCCTACGCATTTTAATCCTCCTTTTCTCCGCCTGACCAGGCGCTCCGCACCGGTTGCTCATACACTGATTTTAAAACGAATGCCGCATGAGAATGACCCACTTTCCCTTTTGGCTGGAACCTTCTCTTTTGATAATACCAGATTTTTTCATGGATTCCATATAATACTTTACCGTACTATACTTTTCCCCAATAACATCTGCGATTTTTTTCTGGGACAACGCAGGTTCTTCCTGAATAACTTTCAAGATACGTACAACTACAGAATTGTCAGCAGCTTGGTTAGCTTGGCTAGTACCTTGGTCAGTATCACTAACCAAGCTCCTGAACATGACCATAATATCCTCTCGTTTAATCGTATATTCCGGCATAGGGTTTCCAGCTTCCTTGCAGCTGTCTTTTATTTTTTCAATTCCACGTCCCCATGCTTCGATAAAACCGGCTCTGAAAAATGTGTTGGCAATTAAAGGGTTATACGGTCTTGACCGATGCTTCCCCATCAGATCATCTATCGTCCAATCTTCCGGGAAAATGCAGTCATTTGCAATATAAATCTTATCCGCATACACGCTGATTTGAATTGGTATCAATGCTCCATAAAATTTGTGTGCAATAGCATTGAAAACGGCTTCTCTAATTGCATCTTTAGGGAAAGGGTATGTCTCTACTCTCGTCACTCCCTGATAAGAAATATTAGCTTTCAAATATTTTGTAAAAATAAGATCAACCACCCTATCTGCCTGTGATATTAAGGAACCATGAATTTCATCCTGATACCGAAGTTCAGAATCAGACTCAAAATATCCAATTTTGACATAAGCTCCTGGTATCCATTTTTCCGGATTGTGGTGGAAAAGCAAGATTGCCGCTCTTTTCAGGTGACTATTCTCCAGTAAATTCAGATTGTCAAGCAACTGTTCATTCGTGGCTTCAACATCCTTCCTGTCCATCCGCTTACTGAGAACAGCATACTCCCGAAAAATGTCAAAACTGTCATTTCTCAAATCCTGTACTGAAACTCCCTGAACCGGCACGCTGTCCCATGTAATTCCGGTCTTTTGTAACAGAAACTGATTAAGAGCCTGTCCTTTTAGCTGCTGTTTGGTACTGCCGCTCCGGTAATAATATTCTCCTTTAAAATTAACGGGATAACTGTTCGAATTTACACAGATTTCAATGTAGTCTTTCCCATTCTCTCTCAGCAAATTTACATCTACGATAATACCAAGAATATCCCGCACTTTATTGGGGATGTCTTCTAACAGTTTTTTACTGTCCTGTACGCCAATTACTGTTCCATCATCATCCGTACCAATATAAATTTTCCCGCCCTGGGCATTCGCAAAACCGCATATCCATTTGAGATATTCATCTCGCCAAGATTCTTTCCATTCAACATTCTGATTTTCTGCCACAAAAACGCCTCCTTATATTTCGTGCTTTTCCCTGATACTTTTTACTGTCTCTAAACGACTGAAGTTTTGAATTCGTCTGACAGAAACTTTCCACTGTTTAGCGTTTTCTTTTGTGAGCTCGTTTCCTTTCATTTGCTTCCGCCTCAATATATAACAGACTTTTGGCACCATAGCTCCATAATGCCAATATTATATCATCGCCTTGACAAAAAGGCAATGACCCGAGCCAAACGCCCTGTCCGCAAAAACTGCATCCGATTTATTGACATCTTTTTTGCCCTGCTGTAAAATAAAATTGTCTTCGAGCCCCTCTGACCTAAGGCGCTGCTATGGAATTGGGGCCGGCCGAACAGGCCCAGGGTTATATCGGAAACGTCATGGCCTTCCTTATTGAAAAGGAGACGGAATAAACAGAGAGCCCCATGAAAAGGATTTTTCATGAGGTGTTTTTTCCGTTCCGTTTTTTAGGAACGGATTTTTTTGTTCTTTGACATATGCCTGGAAGATCAAGGATTCTTTATGTGTCTGTACCCGCGACGGGTACCATGATGCGCAAAAATAATGCGCAGGAAAGGAGTAACCATGAAAAAACACATTGCATTTCTTCTGGCATTCATCATGGCTGCAGGAACAGTTCCCGTTTATGCTGAAAACAGCACCGGTGATGAAGCGGAGCCTGTGGAGCTGATCGTATTTGCTGCCGCATCCATGACGGAAACTCTGACGGAAATCAGCGAGCTTTATAAAACCGTCGCTCCGAATGTCACCCTGACCTTCAACTTCGACTCCTCCGGCACGCTGAAAACGCAGATCGAAGAAGGAGCGGACTGCGACCTGTTTATCTCCGCCGCTCCGCTGCAGATGAATCAGCTGGATGCGTCCCGGGACGCCGAAGGCGGAAACACCGACGGTCTGGATTTCGTTCTGTCGGATACCCGTATCGATCTGCTGGAAAACAAGGTCGCCCTTGCGGTTCCCGAAGGAAATCCCGCGGAAATTCAGTCCTACGACGATCTGGCTGCCGGTCTGACCGACGGCTCCATTCTTCTGGCTATGGGCAACGCAGATGTTCCCGTCGGCCAATATACTCAGAAAATTCTTTCTTACTATGATCTCAGCGAGGAAGAGATCGCCGCTGCCGGAAATATCACCTATGGTTCCAACGTGAAGGAGGTTACCACTCAGGTTTCCGAGGCTGCTGTGGACTGCGGAATCATCTATCAGACCGACGCCTTTTCCGCAGGTCTGACTGTAGTGGATACTGCGACTGAGGAAATGTGCGGTCAGGTCATTTATCCCGCCGCTGTGCTGAATATTTCCAAAAATCAGGAAGAAGCTCAGGCATTCCTGGACTATCTTACCGGCGACGAAGCGGACGCAGTATTCGAACAGGTGGGCTTTACTCCCATAGCAGGAAGCGAAACTCAGGAGGCAGCCGCAGAAACTGAAGAAGCCACGGAAGCGGAAGGAACTGCAGAAGCGGAAGAAGCTGAAGAAACCGCAGAATAACCAAAAAGAATTACGAAAGGGGAAACATCTCCATGGACTGGTTTCCGTTAATAAACTCCCTTCGCATAGCCGGCATCAGCACCTTAATCATTTTTTTCGCCGGTATTTTCGCCGCCTATTATATCGCGAAAGCTCCGAAATTCATCAAGGGGATTCTGGACGTGATCCTCACCATGCCCCTTGTGCTTCCCCCTACTGTGGTGGGATACCTGCTGCTGCGCCTTCTGGGGCCCCGGCGCCCGGTGGGAAAATGGTTCCTGGCAGTTTTTGACACGAAGCTGACTATGGTATGGTGGTCCGCCATCTTCGCCACGTCTGTGGTGATTTTTCCTCTGATGTACCGCACGGCCAGGGGAGCGTTCGAAACCTTCGACGAAACCCTGGCCTATTCGGGCCAGACTCTGGGGCTGAGCAATACTTATATTTTCTGGAGGATCCGGATGCCCGCCTGCCGGCAGGGAATTATGGCCGGCACGGTGCTTGCCTTCGCCCGGGCACTGGGGGAATACGGGGCCACAAGCATGATCGCGGGCTACACTCCCGGCAGAACGGCCACCATATCCACCACCGTCTACCAGCTCTGGCGCACCAACGACGACGCGCTGGCTTTCCGGTGGGTCCTGGTCAACATGGCGATCTCCGCGGTAGTTCTGCTGGCGCTGAATATGCTGGAAAAAGGGAAAAAATAAAAAGATCAGAAGTTCAGAGAAGAAAGGGCGGAATATGTCTCTTTTTGTTGATGTGGAAAAAAAGCTGGGAAGCTTTCATTTACAGGTAAAATTTGAAACAGGCAGCCAGGTGCTGGCTCTTCTGGGGGCTTCCGGCTGCGGAAAGAGCATGACTCTCAAATGCATCGCCGGCATTGAAAAGCCGGACAGGGGACGAATCGTTCTGGACGGCAGGGTCCTGTTCGACTCGGAAAAGCATATCGACGTACCGCCCCAGAAGCGCCGGGCGGGATATCTTTTCCAGCAGTGCGCCCTGTTTCCCAACATGACGGTGGAACAGAACATCGCCTGCGGAATCAGGGGCGTCAGAGAAAAATCCGGGAGGGCGGCCATTACGGCGCAGATCATAGAGCGGATGCATCTCCGGGGAACGGAGAAAAAAAAGCCGGATCAGCTTTCCGGCGGGCAGCAGCAGAGAGCGGCGCTGGCGCGCATCCTGGTGAACGAACCTGAGGTTCTGCTACTGGACGAGCCCTTTTCCGCCCTGGACAGCCATCTCCGTTTCCGGCTGGAGCAGGAGCTGCGGAGCATCATTCACGGCTTTGGAAAACCGGTGCTTTTCGTCTCACATGACCGGGATGAGGTTTTCCGGCTTTCCTCGCAGATCGCCATCATGAAGGACGGCTCCCTGGAGACCATCGGAACCCGGCATGAGGTGTTCGGAGCGCCCCGCACCGTCAGCGGCGCGGCCCTGACAGGCTGCAAAAATATTTCTCCCGTCAGACAGAGAGACTCCTCCCACGTATACGCGGAAAGCTGGGGCCTTACGCTGAAAATCAACGGAACCTCCGGGGGCGTCAGCCACATCGGAATCCGGATGCACGACGTAAAGCCCTGCGAAAATGCGGACGCGGAAAACTCCGCCGTCTGCCAGGTAATGGAAGAAATCGAAAATCCCTTTTCCATAACCGTCATGCTCCGCCCTGTCCATGAAAAAGGAGGGGAAATGATCGGCATGGAGCTTCCCAAGCAGGACTGGGCGCAGATACGCAAAAGCCGGCTGAGGATCGCTCTGCCGGCTGATGGAATTCTTTTATTAAGAGAATAAAAATCTCATTTTTCATGCTGTTTCTGCCTGTGCGGATGTGATGGAAGGCCGCGGCCTTTTCTACCATTCATATCCGCACTTTTTACAATAGGAGTGATAATGTATCTTTTTCTTTATCCCTCCCGCGAGGGATCGCCGCAGGTTTTCCGCGACGGAATAGCGGCCGATCTCCCTGCTCTTACACCGGGGGCAGACGGGAATCAGCCTCTTCTCCCCCGTCTCCGCCATTTCGTCGATCTGACCCGGAAGCTCCAGCGCATCCATCTTTTCCTTCCAGAATTTACGGTTCCGGACCTTCGAAAAAGCCATCTCAAAGTTGTTCTTATACTGCTTATCCGTTCCCCCCAGCTTCACGGCCAGAGAAAAACAGGCCGCAGCCCGGACGTAATCCTTTTTCTCATGGTAATAATAAATGCCCAGCTTATTCAGAGCGCTGAACCAGCAGGCTCCAGCGTCCCTGTCCACCTTTTTGAAATACCCCGCGGCTTTTTCATAATCATCCGGAAAGGGAGGGTTGATCTTCGGCATATAGAGATTCCCCAGAAAGAAATACCCCACACTGTTCAGCTTCCCCGCTTTTTCAAAAAGAGAAACCGCCGCGGCCATATGTTCTTCCCTGCGCTCCTCGGATTTCACAGCCATATTCACATAACAGGAAGCCTGATTATTATAAAGCGCCGCCGTCCGGGGACTGAGGGCGATCCCCTTCTCAAACATTTCCAGAGCCTTCTCAGGCTCCCCGGTCTCATCCTTATAATAAATCCCCAGCTCGTTATAGGCCTCCGCCGCCTGAAATTCCTCCGCGACGGCCATTAAAGCGGATTCCTTTTCTTTTCCGGATTTCTTTTTTGCCTCCAGGAGCCGGGCTTTCATTTTATCCTTCTCGTCCATCTCCCGCCTTCTCAGCAATCCTCTCCTCTGGGGTCTGTCTCCGGCTCTCCCATCCACGCCGCAACGCAGACTCCCAGATGAACCATTCCCTTCAGATCGATTCCGTGGCGATTGCACCTGCGGGCCTCGAATTTCGGCATGCCGATAATCTGAATATCCTTGTCGATGGTGTTGGGATAGACGATCTCATCCATCCGGTTCATATCCGGCTGGGACATATTCACCGCGCTCAGTCCCTCAAGCTCGGAAAAATGCTTCAGAAGATGATCTCCCCGGCCGCAGAAATGCACCGCGCCGCCATTGAAGGCCGTCAGGATCTTCTGATCCGCTTCCTTAAAGAAATCCTCGTACATGTCCGCGGAAATATTGCAGGTGGAGTCCTCCCGGATCATCACCCCGCCCTTATAAACCAGGCCGTAATCCAGTGAGAAATCGTTTCCGCAGAAGGGAAATTCCGTCTTCCAGAGCCGGATGAACCGGATAAAGGTATCCGTCACCACATCGATAAAGTCGCGGATCGCGTCCTCCTCCTCATAAACCTGAATATAAAAGTCGCTGCCCACAATGGCCTCCGAGATGGAGCAGGGACCCTGGGTATCCGGCGCGTACAGATGAAGATGCTTCTGAAGCTTCGGATAATCCTTCAGCAGCTTCTCCAGATGATGTCCCGCTTCTATACACTTCTTTCCGAGAGCCTGATTAACCTCCGGTTTGATTCCCTTTTTGAAATCCTCCGCGATCTTCAGCACCTGATCCCACTCCAGCTTCAGCGGACCCGGCAGGGAATTCTGCTCGTCCGGCAGCATTTTGATCTCGCATCCGAACATGCTGGGAATCAGGCCTGTTCCGAAACTGGGTCTCACGGAAAGAAGCTCCCCGCCCCCTGAGGCGAGCTGATCATTGCAGCGGATCAGCTGCTTATAAAACATTTTGTCATAGTCGTCGAAGGTTTCATTAAAGAATACGTCCGGCCATTCCAGGCTGCTGGGCGCAGGCACTCTCTTCGGCTCAAAATAGCTCCGGTCCTTCATCTCCCTTCTCGCGAAACGGAAATAATCCTCCAGCAGCCTGTCCTCCTGCTCCATATCCAGTCTGTTCTCCAGATCCTCCAGATACATACGAATATCCATGTCCATTTTGTCTACCTCCATGCATTTCCCGCAGGCGATCTCCAGCCTGCTCTCTGATTCCGGCCCGGCCTGCTGCAGATCCGGCGATCCGCCGGCTTCGCCCCGGGTCTCCCGGCGTCCTTCGCCGGTTCTCTTCCTTATGCAAGTCATCCTAACACAAAAGGGACATGGTTTTTTATCCGATATTTTTCTGTTTTTTACAAATTCATTATTTTAACCGGGAAGCGGCTGTCCGATTCATTCTTTCAAATGAAAAGCAGACTTCCCAGCGGCCGTCAGTTCCGGAGCTGATTGATCATATTCCACATGGCGTCGGCGGAATTAAAGTTTTCGGGGATGATCTCCGCCGGCGTCAGGGTAATGTCAAACGCGTCGCTGATCTCGCTGATGATGGACAGAATATCGAAGGACGACAAAAGCTTGTCATCCACCAGCGCCGTCTCCGACTCAAAATCCACATCCGGGCAGATCTCCTCCAGAATTTCCATCAGTTCATCCATTTTTCATATCCTCCTTTTTCTTTTTAACAGACTTTCGTTATATTCGCTCCAAAGCCGGTTTCTGTCAATCTTTCCGTTTTTCGTGAGGGGCATTTCCTCCACCTGACGGAACACATTGGGAACCATATAGTCGGGCAGAAGCTCCCCAAGGGCAAGGCTCAGCCCGCGGCGTTCCACGTTCCCCTGATAAAAGCAGACGATCTTTTTTCTCTCGCCGTCAAACACACAGCAGCTGCGCACCACATCATCCACCTTCTCCAAAGCCGCCTCAATCTCTCCCAGCTCGATGCGGTGCCCCATATGCTTGATCTGGAAATCTCTGCGGGAGGCAAAGCAAAGCTCGCCCCTTTCGTTGTAGCTTCCCATATCGCCGGTCCGGTAGATCAGCTCCTGATAGCTTTGATTTAAGGGATTCTGCACAAATGCCAGCTCCGTCTGCCGGCGGTTGTTGTAGTATCCCAGAGCCAGCGCCGTCCCGGAGACGCAGATCTCGCCCTCTCTGCCGGGATCCGTCACCTCCCGGTCATTCTCATCCAGCAGAAACACGTGCTCGTTGGCAAACGGCCGGCCGATGGGAATGGCGTCGCCCGCCGCGAATTCCCGGTCGATCACATAGTAGGTACAGTTGCAGGTAATCTCCGTGGGGCCGTACAGATTGACAAACATGGCGTCCGGCAGATACCGCCTCCAGTAGTTCAGATGGCGCACCGGCATCGTCTCGCCGGAAAACATCACCCGGCGCAGCCTGCCCGGCACCTTATAGGAAAATCCGTTCAGCGCGGACACGATACACAGCGCCGATACCGCCCAGGTGAGGCTGGTAACCCCTCTTTCCTCCAGAAAATCCAGAAGCAGCATGGGAAAGGAAAAATACTGCTTGGGTATGATCTGCACGGTCGCCCCGGTTTTCAGCCCCGCATAAATATCCTTCACCGACACATCGAAATCCCAGGGCGCCTGGTTTCCCAGCACATCCTGATGGGTAATCCCAAAGTTTTCCGTAAACTCCTCCATAAAATCGATAACGCTGCGGTGACTCACCACCACGCCTTTGGGCACGCCTGTGGAACCTGACGTAAACATGACATATAGGGGCCAGATATCCTGCCGCTGCATCTGAACCGTTTCAAGGAGCGCATCATCCGTACCGCCCTGGAGCAGCTGCCGGAAATCCACCGTCTCCCCCGCCCGGGGAATGTCCTTCAGCAGCTGAGTCCCCGCCTCGTCCGTAATCACCAGCTCCGCCTCCAGAGTCGAAAGAATCTGCCCCAGACGGCCCGCCGGCTGCGCGGCGTCCAGAACTACATAAAATCCGCCTGCATACACAATCCCCATCAGGATTTCAATAGTATCTACGCCTTTTTCCATCAATACCGGAACCGGCTTTTTTATGCATCCCCGCCGCGCAAGAGCGCTGCCAGCCTTTTTTGCCTGCGTGCGCAGCTCGGCAAAGGTACACTGCGACTTCTCGTCCGCAAACGCGATTTTGTCCGGAAACCGCTCCGCCGACTGCTCCAGATATTCCAGAATACTTTTCATCTTATATTGTTCCTTCCTTCTGCAGCTGATCCAGGATTCGTGTGAAATTCGCCGTAAACTCCCGGGCTGCGTCCTCGTTCATATGACCGTCCAGATCCGTGTAGCTCTCCAGTTTGTGGGAGGCATATTTGTAATACTCCCGGTTATTAAAATTAATATATGTCACATTTTTTTCTTTAAAGAATTCCCCGAAATAGCTGTCCGCGTCTTCGTACCCCTGAGAAAACTCCCGCAGGGTATCCGCCGGAACCGGCGTGATCACCGCCGCAAAGGCGATATCCTGTTCCCGGCACAGATCGATCAGCTTTTCCAGATAATCCATGTGCTCCTGTCGGATCTCATCCCGGGAAAACGGGTGAATCCCACTGAAGTCAAAATTACTGCTGTCCACCGGATATCTGGCTACAAACCCGCTCTCATGATATTCCTGCGTCTCCGTACGGAAATCTTCGATTCCGTAGTCCCCGTGCAGCTTCTTTTCTACCGTGCTTCTCATGTTGGAAATCTCGTAGGAAAGACTGTACTCATACCAGGGAAACAGCATGGTGCGGAAATTGCACTTTGCCACAGCGTCCCGGAAATATTCCAGCTTCGTGCGGGAAAAGGGAAATTCATGATAGAACAGCAGGTAGTTGTTTCCCTCCTCCTTCTCCAGCGTAAAGTATGCCGGAGAAATCTCATAAATCACCCGGGACGGCTTCTTTCCCTGCTCGATGAGCAGTTTGATCATATAATAGGCGTCCACACTGTACTCGCCGCCGACGCACAGATTGTGCCCCGTCCGCCCGTTCACCTCCCGGGCCGCGTCGGGGTCGATATTGATCTTTCCGTGGGAAGTGCCCACATAGATATCGTCGAAGGCTTCCGTGCAGACCCTGTGCAGATCATTGCGGATAAAGGTGCAGGGATACAGCAGAAAATCAAGCCCCGCAAACATCACCACAGCCGCTGCCGCCACCAGCAGGGCGCATACTGTTTTCTTAAAATTGCGCATAGATAAATCCTCTCGGTGCTGCAGTCGATCCGAACAGACCGATACAAACCAGCAGCAAAAGATAAATGCCGGCGGTTACCGGAACCGGCAGACAGGACATCCGCTCCTGCAGCCTGCCGCCCCGCTCCTGCACAATGCCTGCCGTCACCATCACGGCGCAGCCCGCCCCGATGATGAGAAGCGCCCAGGGAACAAACGCCGTTCCCCCGGTCCCCGCAGGAATGCTCAGAATCTGAGCCGGCTGAAAATGAGTAAACGCCTGCTTCACCATATACATTCCCTGCCCGAGGCTGTCCGACCGGTCAAAAAACCACCGCAGATTCACCAGAATAAAGGTTCGCACAATGGCAAAAAGCTGGTACCAGTTCTCTTTCCCGCTGATGTGCAGCGCTTTTTTCCAGTTTCTGTACTGCCCGGCCATCAGCTCGCTGAAAGCGATGATCCCGCCGTTCATCAGTCCGTATACCACATATTTCCAGCTGGCGCCGTGCCAGATTCCCACAAAGAAAAAGACGATGAGATCCGCCAGGGCAATGGGCACCACCCGGCCGGTCTTTCTCCCGAATTTCTGCCTGGACCATCTGGAAAAACGGGTCATCCATTTTGACAGGGAGATGGGATAAAACACGTAGTTTTTCATCCACTCTCCCAGAGTGATATGCCACCGTTCCCAGAATTCCGCCATCGATTTGGCCAGATAGGGCCTGCGGAAGTTTTCGTCCATGGTAATTCCGAAAAGATTTCCGATGCCGATCACCACGTCCATCGCGCCGGAAAAATCTCCGTAGAGCTGAATCCCGTAAAAGAGCAGGCCGAAAAACGCCGCTCCATTGTAACGGTCCAGATCGCCCCAGATTGCGTCCGCGAACACTCCCGCCCAGTCCGCGATGATCATCTTCTTGCAGAAGCCCAGGATGATCCGCCGCAGTCCTGCGGAAATATGCTCCCATGAAAATTCATGTCCTTCGTACAGCTGCCCGGCCAGTCTTTTATAATTGCCGATGGGGCCCTGGAGAAGCTGGGGGAAAAAGGAAACAAACAGAGCATAGCGGAACGGATTGCGCTGCGCCCGCGTCCGCTTCCAGTACACATCCAGCAGATAGCCCGACGACTGGAACGTAAAAAAGGAGATCCCCAGGGGCAGCAGCACCTCCAGGCCCTTCATATTCATATGGAAGATCCGGTTCAGATTGTCCACAAAGAAGTTCGTATACTTCACCAGCCCCAGCATTCCCAGATTTCCCGCCAGCCCCAGCGCCGCCACCCGCTTCATGCTCTTCTGCCCGCTCCCGTTCTGCTGCATGCGGTCGATCTGCAGCGCGCAGAGATATGTAACCGCCGTGGAAAACAAAAGAAAAAACAGATAGCGTGCATTACCGGACAGATAATACAGATAGCTGAAAACAAGCAGGCAGATCCACCGGTATTTTTTCGGCGTCAGATAGTATAAAACCACGGCAGCCGCCACAAACAGCACAAACAGATTGGATATCAGCGACATTTTTTCCTCCGTACAAGAAAAGGGATGCTGCAGGGCAGCCCGTTTGTGATCCTGAAAATTCAAACGGCTGCTCGTTTGCAGCATCCTCATTATAGGGAACCGCGCAGAAATGGCAGACAGGGCTGTGCATTCAATTCTCCCCGGTTCCCGAACGTCTCTTCACGTTTTATCAGGATGGTCAGTTCATCAGGCCGCCCACCAGACAGTTTTCATCCGCCGCCGCACCGGCATCTCCGCCCGCGCCCAAGGAAGCGTCGCCGCCGGCACTGCCGCTGTCTCCGCCGGAGGTCTCTGTGCCGCCGCTGCCGCTGTCTCCGCCGGAGGTTTCCGTACCGCCGGTCACTTCACTGCTGCT
>CANQUG010000086.1 GCA_947626985.1 uncultured Lachnospiraceae bacterium
CAGGAAGGAGGTTTCAGGAGGATGTCCATGGATCTGGAAGAGCAATATGATAAAATCTACCGCTATTGTTATTTCCGGCTGCGGCAGAGAGAACTGGCGGAGGATATCACTCAGGAAACCTTCCTTCGATTTCTGGACAGCAGCCGGTATCGGGATACGGGAAGGGCCCTCCGGTATCTCTATACGATTGCCAGAAATCTTTGCATCGATCATTATCGGAGGCAGGGGACGGAGCTTCTTGCGGAGGAGGATGTGTTTCCTGAGACGGCGGAAAAGGCCGTTGGGAACGATGAGGATTCTCTGCTGACGGCGGTTTCCCTGCGCGCCGCACTGGAAAAACTCAGTGAGGAGGAACGGGAGCTGCTGCTTCTCCGGTATGTGAATGAAGTACCGGTCTCCGCGATCTGCGGGATTCTGGGAATTTCCAGGTTCGCGGTTTACCGGAAAACGAACTGCGCGCTGAAAGAGCTGCGGAAGTATTTGAGAGAGGAGGATTTCATGTGAAGGAGAAATCGGAAGTCATTCATGCTTTGAAACAGGCGTTTGAACCGCCGGAACCTGAGCGGAAGCGCAGCTTTTTAAGAACGCTTCCCCGAGGGCGCATCAGCAGTTTTTCTTTTATGGCCGCTCAGGCCGGATACATCCGGAAGTGGGTGTGGGCGCTGTCTTTTCTTCTTCTGGGAGCGGCCTTTGCCGGGGCGGTATGCATGAAAAAAGAAACGCTGTGGCTCGTCTCCGGAATGCTTCCTTTTGCGGCGATGGCTGCGGTTACGGAAAATTTCAGGTCGCTGATTTACGGCATGGGGGAACTGGAAATGGCCTCCAGGTTTTCTTTTAGAAGCGTGGTGCTGGCCCGGATGGGAATACTGGGAGCGGGGCACATCAGTCTCTTTGTCATACTGATCCCTGTGATCTGTTTTTTCAGTACCTATACTCTGCTGCAGACCGGAGTATACCTTCTTGTACCCTATCTGCTTACGACGGTTTCCTGCCTCTGGATTACCCGGAAGATAGGAAGCAGGGATGCTATGTATGCCTGTACGGGAGCGGCAATCTGCGTCAGCGGACTGACTTTTTTTATCAGGATGATGATGGCGTCGCTGCTGCAGATACAGTATCTGAGCGGGTGGATAGGGGTGCTTGCGATTCTTGCGGCGCTGTCTTTACGGGAAGGAAAAAAGGTAATCCGGCAGGCGGTATGAGGAAAAATCTGAGGGAAATCACTCCGGAGACTGGAGATTTCTGAAGACCGCATTGCAGGTTTGACAGAATGGAGGAGGTATTATGGAGCTGTTTATAGACAGAGTATCGAAGCAATATCAGAATAAGACTGCCGTGGACCGTACCACCCTGAAGCTTCACAAGGGCGTATGCGGCCTTCTGGGGGCCAACGGGGCGGGAAAAACCACGCTGATGCGCATGATCTGCGGAATCCTGAAGCCCTCCGGAGGCACCATCTCTTTTGACGGAGAGGATGTGTCCACAGAGGAATACCGCTCGGTTCTGGGATATCTTCCCCAGGATTTCGGCTATTATCCCAATTTTTCAGGTATGGATTTTATGATGTACATGGCGACTCTGAAAGGTCTGGAGAAGCATTCTGCCAGGAGAAAAGCGGAAGAACTGCTGCGGCTGGTATCTCTGGAAGGTGCGTCCGGGAAGAAAATCCGGACATATTCCGGGGGCATGAAGCAGCGGCTGGGCATTGCTCAGGCCCTGCTAAATGATCCTGCGCTGCTGGTTTTGGACGAGCCTACAGCCGGACTGGATCCCAGGGAGCGGGTGCGGTTCCGGAACCTTATCGCGGAGGTGGGAAAGGAAAGCATTGTCCTTTTATCCACTCATATTGTGTCGGATATTGAGCATATTGCGGACAGGATTCTGCTCATGAAGGACGGCCGGATGATCTACGACGGAGACGGAAAGGAACTGGAGGGAGGACTGGAAGAATTTTATCTGGAGCAGTTTGACGAGGCGCAGGAGGAGGGCGGATGGAAGAACACCTCCGGCCGGAAGGGAGGACAGGATGCAGCTTTTTTTAAGTCTGGTAAAATATGAATTTCTCAAGCTTTTGAAGCGCAGGATGGTGTGTGTGACCCTGGCGGTTTCCGCTGCTGTGATGGTTCTGGGCGTAACCTTTGGCGGAAGACTGGGCAGAGTATATGTGGAGGGAGAATTGATTACAACCCAGGCAGACCTGGATCTGGAGCTGGCTATGAACAGCAAAAGGCTGTCAGGACGGGTACTGGACGAAACCATGACAGAGGAATTAAGGGAGGCGTACCGACAGGCCGGAGAGGAGTCTCAGGGAGAGATTGTATACCTGGCGGAGCCCTATCGGAAGTACATCTGGCCGCTGGAACCCTTCGTCAGGTGGGTGAGAAGAGTGGGACTGGACGTTCCTATAGAGGATCTGAATGAGGAGACTTTATATGCGAAGCGTCTGGAGAGAATGGAAGAAAACTGGTCGGACAGCCTGCTCAGCGAGGGAGAAAAGGAATATCTCCGCGGGCAGAACGAGAAGCTGGAGACGCCTTTTACTTATGAATACTGCTTCGGTTATGAGCATATCTGCGATATGATGAATACTACGGCGTTTGTGCTGGTGATGATACTCACGGTCTGCCTTCCGGGAATTTTTACGGGAGAGCATTCCCGGCGGACGGATCAGCTGATTCTGGTTACGGCGAAGGGAAAAGACGTGCTTTACAGGGCAAAGATACTTGTAGGAGTTCTGTTTTCCCTCCTGGCGGCTCTGGTCCAGACAGCCTGTACGGTCATTCCATCATTTGTGCTTTATGGATGCAGCGGCTTCTCCGCGAAGCTGCAGGTGATTGCCCCGGAAAGTGTGTGGAGCATGACAATGGGAGAGGCGCTTATGATCTTTACAGGGCTGCTTTTCGTTATGGCGCTGCTCTGGGGAATCGTGACGATGGTACTTTCGGAATGCCTGAAAAAGGGCACTGCCGTTATGGCTGTTCTGTTCGGGTTTATTGTATTTTCCATGCTGCTGAATGTGCCGGATGAATACAGAATTGCCGCGCAGATCTGGGATGCGACGCCTTTGCAGCTGATTTCCTACTGGGGTGTGTTTACGAATCGTCTGTTTCCTCTTTTGGGGCATTACTTCACGAGCTGGCAGGCGGTGCCGGTGGTGTATCTGCTGCTCTCCGCGCTGGCGGCGCGGGCCGGGAAGCGGAGGTATACGGGATTTCAGGTGAGCGGGCGGTAAAAATTTATATTACAGGTAAAGACCATAAAAAGGAAGAAGCTGAAAGACTGTTGCTGAGCTTTCATCAGGTATGACTTTTTTCGGCTAAACTGCTCCGGTTGGAATATTGTTTTGGTAAGAAGGAAAATCTGTGAAAATGGATTTTCCTTTTTTCGTTATCGCGAAAAAGATGTGAATGGAGGAAAAACTTAAATTGTAAAGAAAATCCATATAATTTTTCTAACTATACAGGATATTTGGATTGTGATATTATTTTTACACACAAATATTTGAAAATTTTATATGCGCATAAAAATTTTTGAATGAGAGGCAAAAATAAACACCCTGGGGTGTCAGGATGTGAAAATAGAAGAAAGGAGACAGAAATGAGAAGAAATTCAGGAAAGATTTTGGCGGTAGTGATTTCCTGCGCCATGCTGGCAGGTGCTTCAGTACAGACGGCAGCAGCTGCTGAGAAAAAGACAGAGATTACTTTCTGGGATATGATGTGGGGTGAGGCCGGTATTTATGACGTGGCTGCGGAAGCTCTGGTTGACCAGTATAATCAGGAACATCCGGAGGTAAATGTGGAGTATCAGAGTGTACCGTGGGATAATTATTACCAGACCTTCCTTACTGCTGTTACCAGCGGAACGGGACCGGATGTGGCGACTGCCGGTTCTCAGACACCGATGCAGTTTGCGACAATGGGAGAAATATTACCTTTGAATTCTATCATAGAAAAATGGCAGGAAGAGCAGGATTCTGTTCTGGAGGATATGCCGGAGGGAATTCTGGAGACGAACTTTCTGAATGGAGATTACATTGCGCTGCCCTGGAACAGTGATACCAGACTTTTCACTTATCGTACAGATCTTTTTGAGGAGGCAGGAATTACAGAACTGCCTTCAACCTGGGAAGAACTTCTGGATGTACTGCGTACTTTGAAAGAGAGTAATCCGGATGTATTTCCGCTGGTGACGGCAGGTGATATGGGTTCGGGAGGCGCTCAGAATCTGATGATGTGGCTGACAGTAAGTAATGATGTCGGCCCTGTGACGGCGGATGGGCAATCGGATTTTATGTCGCCGAAGATTACGGAGTGTCTTGAGTTTGTGGCGACGCTGATGGATGAGGAACTGATTCCTGAAGCTACCATCAGTTACAAAGATGCGGATGCTCAGAAGCTGTTCTATTCGGGGCAGGCGGCAATTTTCTATGGAGGTCCTGTTCCCGGTTTCTTTGAGGATGAAACGTTGAAGGATAAGATCAGTATTCTGGATCCTATGCAGGGACCTTCAGCTGCTCAGCCGCAGACCGTTTACTGGGCGAACAGTATTGCGGCTTATAATAACAAGGATGAAGAAAAAAAGCAGGCAATTCTGGATTTTGTTGAGTGGTGGGTAAAGAACTGCAAGACGCTTTTTACTGACGGAAGATGCGGAAAGACCCCGGTTTTGAAATCCTTTACGGATGATCCGTATTATGACAGTGCCGTGCTGGAAGCTCTGATAAATGAGAAAATTATGCCGACATTTGTACATGCCACATATCCGATTCAAAATTTCTATCCGGCATTCGGACAGATCAATGGAGAACGTTATCTGGGCAGCGCCGCGCAGAAAGTATTGAGCGGAAGACGTGATTATGAAGCGATTCAGGAAGAAGAAAATGAAAATGTAGAGTCTGCTCTGGAACTTCAGGAAGAATAATCATCTGCTCCGGGTATATGGGACCGTCTGTGGCACACAGGCGGTCCGTCTCTTCCGGAGTATTATACTGAAGCTGCGGACAGAGACTGAAAAGTCGAAAGGATTAAAGATACGATGATGAAGAAAAAATCAAACTGGTTAGGATATGTTATGCTTCTTCCGGCATTGGTGATTATCCTTGTTATTCAGATTTATCCATTTCTAAGCGGTGTGAGAATGAGTTTGACAAATTACAATCTGCTGAAGCCGGGAAAGGAAAAGTTTATCGGACTTCAGAATTATGCAGAACTTCTGACTGAGGATAAAACTTTTTTCGGAGCGCTTGGATTTTCATTTCTCTATGGTGTTTCGATTGTAATTTTCAGCTATATTCTCGGGCTTTTAATCGCAGCACTGCTGAATATGAAGATGAAAGGACGGGGAATTTACAGGGCTGTTGTTCTTATGCCATGGGTAATCGCTCCCATGGTAATGGCGGCAAACTGGCTCTGGCTGCTGAATGATCAGTTTGGTCTGATCAATCATGTTTTGGTCAGTCTGGGAATTTTAAAAAAGCCAATTCTTTTTTTGACTACCAAATATATGACCCGTTTTACTGTGATCATGATCGGTGTCTGGAAGAATCTTCCTTTTATGACTATTACTCTGCTTGCGGGAATGCAGGGAATTTCTTCAGATCTGTATGAGGCTGCGAGGATTGACGGAGCGGGAAAAATACAGAATTTTTTCTATATTACGCTTCCCTGCCTCCGCTCTGTTTCAAAAGTGTCCGTTACGCTTCTGCTGATCTGGGCATTTAATGGCTTTGAAAATATTTTCCTGCTTACGGAAGGCGGTCCGAACGGTTATACCATGGTTCTGCCGATATATGCGTATAATCTGGCATTTTTCCGATCCAGAATGGGTTATGCGTCAGCTGCGTCCGTGATGATGCTTTTGTGTATGGTAATTTTAACGCTGATTAACCAGAAGTTCAGCCGGGAAGCAGAATAAAGGGGGTGCAAGATGAAAAAGTATGTGTCCAAAGCGGTGATGTACATAGTGGTATTCGGCGTTTGTTTTCTTCTGATTCTGCCTGTACTCACCATGTTTGGCACTTCTCTGAAGACAAAGACTGCTGCCATGCGTGATTTGGGAATGTTTCCGTCATTTTCGGAAATTTATCTGGGAAACTATATACGGGTACTTCAGACGGACAGCTATGTTCGAAGTATCGTGAACAGTGCATTTGTTTCTATTGCGGCAATGATATTCTGCGTTATTGCGGCCGCGTTTGCCGGATATGCCATTTCACGATTTAAGGGAAAGATATTTACGGGATTTATCGGACTGATGCTGGTGCTGCAGATGCTTCCGACCATGCTGACGCTGCTGCCGATGTTTATGATTTATAAACAGCTTAGACTGAATAATACCCATGCCGGCCTGATTATCGCCTATATTTCCGGCTCTCTGACATTTGCCATCTGGCTTTTGAAAGGTTTTTTTGACTCGGTGCCGCGGGAACTGGAGGAATCCGGTCTGATCGATGGCTGTACCCGTTTTCAGGCTTTTTTGAAGATCATTCTGCCAATTTCCAAACCAGGACTGGCAACGGTATCTATATTTACCTTTGTCCGTTCCTGGAATGAATATATGGTGGCCAGAATCATGATACAGTCGGATGAACTGAAAACGGTCAATCTCGCTTTGCAGAAGTTTGTACAGGAAAACCTGGTGGACTGGTCGCTGCTTTCTGCCGGAGCGGTGATTACTACGGTTCCCACGCTGTTTTTCCTTTTGTTTGCACAGAAGCATCTGGTACAGGGCCTGACGGCAGGAGCGGTAAAGGGATAAAAATTAAAGGATGACAAAATGAAAAAATGCTGGAAAAAAGTTGCGGAGCTATTGATTAATCTGGTGCGGAAAATGAAGCTGCAAAAAAGATTTTTGCTGCTGAATCTTTTTGCGGTCATTTTTCCGCTGCTTTTTCTGGAAATCGCCACATTTTTTTCAGTGAAACATGTGTTTCAGGTCAGTAATTTTGAAAATATGCAGCAGAAGCTGTATTCTTACAGGGAACTGGTAGAGAACCGTCTGATGGAATTTTCATCCGCCGGAAATAAGATTGCGACAAGCTTATATACTATTCACATGCTGCAAAAATCATCGGATGAAAAGCAGCTGGAAGATTTTGTAAAAATGAACGAATATGATAAGCTTCTGGATGAATGGATGGGAGAACTGGCGGACTATGTTACTGCGGAGGTGATCAGTACCACAGGGCTTATCATTTACAAGCCGTATCAGTTTGTGAAGGATCCGCCGGAAAACAGCTTATTGTTTCAGGATATTATGGCTCAGGACCGCAGACAGGTCTGGCTCGGCGCCCGCAATTGGGAGAACACTGACCGGTATTCTGCCGCTCCCGCAAAAACGGATCTGTATTGTCCGCTGATTGTGTCAACAAAAGTAAAAGGGGCTTATTCATCCGAATATCTGGGATGTGTCAATCTTTATATCAGACAGTCTCTTCTGGCCAGTCTGGTGGAGGAGGTTCTGAAATCCTCGAGAGATGCGGATGTGTTTTTTGCAGATGAGGAGATCTTCTTCATTGACGGAGAGGGACGAATTGTTTCTCACAGAGATACCGCGAAGATCGGAAGAAAAATAGATGCAGGCATGGAAAAGATTCTTGAGGAGGCGCTGCCGGGAAGTACAGAAGGACGTGTGACTGTTGATGAGGACGGCAAAAAGAAGCTGGTATTTTCTTCAGAGGGCCGTCTGACCGGAATGCGGATCGTGGCTCTTGTGGATTATGAAGAATTTTATCAGACGATCAACGGTATTTTCAGAATGATGGTCATATTCAGTATTCTGGTGTTGGCAGTTGCCTGCGGCATATCCTGGTTTTACTTTGTGAGTATTAAAAGACCGCTTGTGCACATCATGGGTGCGATGGAACAAGTGGAAAACGATGATTTTACCGTGACTGTGGAAGATACCGGAAGGGATGAACTGCACGAACTGGCCTGTCAGTTCAATGAAATGATCCGCATAAACGGGATACTGATTGAGCAGAAAATCTGCGCAGAGCGGGAAAAGAAAGACGCGGAGTTCCGTATTCTGGAGGAGCAGATCAATCCGCATTTTCTGTATAATACACTGGATATGATTAACTGGATCGCCTATGAAAAAAAGGAGAAAAAAATCTGCCATATTATCAGTGCATTGTCGGATTTTTACCGTCTGGGCCTGAATGCCGGCAGGCATATTTACACAATACGTGAAGAAATCCGTCACGTAAAGGCATACATTGAAATCCAGAAGGAACGGTATCCGGAAAAAACGGAATATCATTTTGACGTGGGGGATGAATGCCTTTCCTGTGAAGTGGTGAAGGTAACCTTACAGCCGCTGGTGGAAAATGCTATCGTTCACGGCATTTTGAAAAAAGAAGGAAAAGGCAATATCTGGATACGTATCTGCAGGAAGGATCAGGAGATAATCATGGAAGTTGCCGACGATGGTGCCGGTCTGTGTACGGAACAGCCGGAGACAGGAACCGGAAGCGGTTATGGACTGCGCAGTGTAGATACCAGAATCAGGATGTATTTCGGGGAGGAATACGGGCTTAGCTTTTCGGCAGGAGGTGCCGGTACTGGCGCTGTCGCAAGAATTCGGATACCTGTCGTAATAGGAGGCAGATCGGATGAAAATTTTACTGGTGGATGATGAATTTTATATTTTGAACGGTCTGAAGAATCTGATCCGAGGCGCATTTCCGGATCTGTCCGTTTTTACTGCCGATTGTGCTCAGGAAGCCAGGAAAATTCTCCTGAGTGAAAAACCGGATATTCTGATTATAGATATTCGTATTGCCGGAGAAAACGGTCTGGATGTGGTTCGGGATATCCGAAAAGTACTTCCGGATCTGCATGTGTATGTGATCAGTGGATACAGTGAATTTGAATATGCAAAACGTGCTATTCAGCTGAATGTGAGATATTATTTTCTGAAACCGATCAGTCAGGAAAAGATAACGGGGCTGGTGGCAGAGTCCATTCGGGAAATAGAAGAGACGAGAGCGTACAGAGAAGACAGGAAGAAGAATCTGGAAATGGCCAGGAAAAAAGCAGTTTTTGATATGATCCGTGAGGGCGGCTGTCCGGAAGAACTGAGGCGGGAGCTGGAAAGGCTGAAAACAGTTTCTCTGTTTGAGCGGTTTCATGTGGTAAATATCAGTATTAAGGAATATTGGATGATCGCTACCTGCAGCAGGTCTGTACAATTTTCCAATCTGAAAATGTTTCTTCGCAGAAAGATCGCTGACCTGCTGGAGGAAGTCTGTGGTGACAATTATCTGTTTGTGGAAGATGAGGCCGGAAATTATACCGTTATTTTAGACCTGACGGATGAAACTCTGGACGCGCTGCTTTGTCATATCTATGAGGTTATCCGTGAAGATTTCCGGTTGTACAGTGAAATCAGGGCAAGCAGGGAATATTGCGGAGAACAGATGTTTTATCAGGCATACTGCGAGTCTCGTGGAATTACTTCAGCGTCCGGCTCGATGTCCTTTCATAATGATAAAGAAAGAAGTATTGTCCGGGAGCTTCGGGAAATTTACGATAAGGCGGCAGTCTGTATGAAAGAAGAAAACTATCTGCAGCTTGCCTCTATGATTGAGCTGTTCATTCCTCATTTTTTTAAAGAAAATACACAGGACGGGATGGCATGGAAATTTGCAGATGGATTCTGCAGGGAACTGTCGGTATATTTAAAGGAAAAAAATCCGAAAACTGCAGAGCTTTTCAGTGATTTTTCCGAGGAGGAAATGAGCAGTGATGAACTGAAAGCCGCGTATGAAGATTTGGCAAGGGCGTTCCGAACCTGTCAGCGGGAAGTCAATTCCGGAAGAAACAGAGAAATAGTAAAAAAGGTGATTCTGTATATGGATGCGCATATTGAAAATGTCACATTGGAAAATGCTGCTAATTACGTGGAGATCACCCCGATTTACCTTAGTATTATTTTTAAAGAAGTAGAAGGAATCAATTTTAAAGAGTATCTGATTGCCAGAAGAGTTGAGACAGCCAGACGGCTGCTGGCAGAAACGGAGGATCATATTTATGAAATCAGCGCTGCGGTGGGATATTCGGATGTGAAATATTTCAGCAGGGTGTTTAAACGGTATGTGGGAATGCGTCCGCAGGAATACCGCAGCGAGTATCATCAAAAAAAGGAGGATGTGTAATGAGAACAGGTGTTTTTACTGTAAGTATGCCGGAGTATACACCGCAGGAGGCAGTGGATATTCTGAAGAAACTGGGGTACGATGGCGTAGAATGGAGAGTAGCCAGAGCAGAACCGTCGGATGGAAAAGAAATTCCCTTCGAACAGCGCTACTGGAAAGGGAACAAATGCACGCTGGAATTGGATACGATCCGGGAACAGGCACCGCAGATCAGAGAATTATGTGACAAAAACGGGATAGCTGTTCTTGCTCTTACCACATATCTGCGCCCTCATGAACACCAGCAGATCGAGAAGGTACTGGAGGCAGCCGATATTATGGGCTGTGATAAAATCCGTGTATTTCCGCCGGATTATACGGAGAAAGAAAACAGCGAGGTCCTTCTGAACAGGATGCGGGAGGACGTGAAAGTGCTGGAGGGGCTTGCGAAAAAATATCATAAAAAAATCGTTTTTGAAATTCATATGGATAATATTATGGCCAGCGCCAGTGCAGCCAGGCGGATACTGGACGGGACTGATGCAGCGTATCTGGGTGTAATTCTGGATCCCGGCAATATGGTATATGAGGGATTTGAGAATTATAAAAAATGTTTTGAAATACTGGGCAATTATATTGCGCATATACATATAAAAAATGGATACCTGGCGCCCTGCGGTGAGGATGAGATGGGTGTGAGTATCTGGCAGCGCGTGTGGAGTCCCCTCAAAAAAGGCAGTGCGGATCTGAAAAAGTTTTTTGGGGTGATGCACGAAATGGGATATCAGGGAGATTTATCTGTGGAAGACTTTTCAAACGAAGAAAACACTTATGACAAACTGCTGCACAATCTGGAATATATCCGATATTTATTGGCAAAGGAGCAGGGATGATATACGAAAAGATATCCGGTTTTGCGGATGAAATGGGCAGCAGTCTGGAGGAACAGATCCAGGGAACCGGAATGATGGGATTATCCTGTATGGTAATACGAAATATTCGCGGAAGAAATATTGGTGCTTTTTCACCGGCGGAAGTGAAAAAGGAGATTGTGCCTCTTCTGGATAAGTCCGGAATGAAAGTTTCCGCTCTGGGATCCCTTCTGGGAAAAATATCTGCAGATGATAAAGAAGCATTTGACCGGCAGCTTGAACAGGCGGAATCTCTTGCCCGGACGGCAGAAATATTAGATTGTCCACATGTTCGACTGTTCAGTTTTTATATTCCGGAAGGGACAGAGCCACAAAAATGGAGAACTCGTGTGCTGGAACAGCTTGGAAAATTTGTAGATATTTTTGCACGGCGAGGAGTGACTGCCCTGTGTGAAAATGAAAAAGGACTTTATGGAGATACAGCTCTCAGGCATGGTGATCTGTTTGGTCAGATCCGGTCGCAGTATTTGAAGGCAGCTTTTGATTTTGCCAATTTTGTACAGTGCAAAGAAGACCCTCTGGAGGCGTATCATGTTCTGAAACCGTTCATTACGGAATTCCATATCAAAGATGCGCGGTATCAGGATGGAGAAAATGTGGTGTGCGGAAGCGGAGACGGAAGGATAACAGAAATTCTGAAAGATGTTTTTAAAAGCGGTTTTGAGGGATTCCTGACTTTGGAGCCTCATCTGGTGCTTTTTGATGGCTTGTCGCTTCTGGAGAGAAGGAAAGCAGAGACGGTTATCGGGAAAAATAAGGCGGAGAGCGGATTGGATGCTTTCCGGATACAGCGTGACGCGCTGGAGAGAATTCTGGAAAACATTTTTACAGACGGCGCTCGGAAAGGACAGATATGAAATCAGAAAAGATATGTGCCTTTGAAAAAGGAAAAGTGGAACTGCGGACGTGTAATCTTCCGGAGCCGGGTAATGGCGAGGTGCTTGTAAAAACATTGTACAGTACGGTATCACCGGGAACAGAACTGGCCTGGATCAATCATATGGAAAATACTCCCGGAAAATATCCTTACGATCCCGGATACAGCTGCTGCGGACAGGTAATAAAAACTGGTGAAGGAGTAAATACGCTGCTGGAAGGCGATGTGATAGTAAGCAATCAGATTCATTGTTCCGCATTTATTGCAAAAGAAAAAAATTGTACAAAAGTGCCGGAAGGAATTTCTCCCATGGAAGCTTCCGCATTTCGGCTTGCTTCCATCTCTCTTCAGGGAATAAGAAAAGCAGAGATTCAGATTGGAGAGCGAGTGGCTGTTCTGGGATTGGGTCCGATTGGAAATCTGGCGGCACAGCTGGCTTTTGTGGCAGGCGCTGGAGAAGTATGGGGACTGGATTTTGTTCCATGGCGCAGGAATCTTGCCGGAAGCTGCGGGATTACCTGGCTGGATGAGAATGGTGAAAAGGAAGAACATGAAAATGCTTTTGCAGTGGTGATTGAGGCTACCGGCGTACCGCAGGCGGTGAATACTGCTCTCAGGATGGTAAAACCATTGGGACGTGTAATTCTTCTGGGATCTACACGGGGATGTACCGATGGGGTTAATTTTTATCGTGATGTGCACAGAAAAGGCATCACGGTAACCGGCGCTCATGAAATGCACAGATCCCGCAGCGAGGAAGATCGTTTTGGGCATTTCCGGAGTCATAAAGAGGATGAAGAGACTGTGATTCGGCTTATGGCGCAGGGACGGATTCATCTGGCGCCGCTGATCAGTGAAACTGCCCGGCCACAGGATGCTCAGGACGTATACGACCGTCTGTCTGCCCGCAGGGAGCCTTTGATGCTGGTATCTTTCGACTGGAGATAAGGAGAGTTTATGGAAAAAATCGGATTTGGCCTGATTGGCTGTGGTTTTATTGGAATGCTTCATGGAGAGATTATTGCCTCTCTGGAGAACGGTTACCTGGCTGCAGTTGCGGATTCCAGCAGCGACAGACGTAAGGAAGCTGCTGCGCGCTGGGGCTGTACCGGTTATGAAACCTATCAGGAGATGCTGAAGGACCCCGCAGTGCAGGCGATAGCTGTCTGTCTGCCTTCCGGGCTGCATAGTCAGGCCGCCAGGGATGCCGCACAGGCCGGCAGACATGTGATCTGCGAGAAGCCAATTGATATTTCTGTGGAACGGGCAGCAGAAATGGTGCAGGTCTGCAGAAACTGCGGGGTAGAGCTGAGTGTCATCATGCAGCATCGTTTTGACAGACCGGTGATGCTCCTGAAAAAGACAGTGGATGAAGGAAGGCTGGGAAAGCTTCTATGGGG
The DNA here is from genome assembly GCA_947626985.1 of uncultured Lachnospiraceae bacterium. Taxonomy (GTDB): domain Bacteria; phylum Bacillota; class Clostridia; order Lachnospirales; family Lachnospiraceae; genus Blautia_A. The sequence continues at coordinate 13,348 of CANQUG010000086.1, forward strand.
TGCTTCCAGAACGATCTGGTATCGGGATGACAGATATTTTTCCAATCCATGGAGAGGTACATGGAAGTATGACGGAGGCGGCGCTCTGATTAATCAGTCCATACATTATATTGATCTTCTGCTGTATATTTTTGGAAAGCCGGAAAGTGTCAGTGGGAAATGCCGAAAACTTCTTCATGAACAGATTGAAACGGAAGACGTGGGAATCGGAACGGTGGAATTTGAAAACGGATGTCTGGGTACGATTGAAGGAACAACAGCGGCATATCCCGGACTTTATGCGGAGCTTGCCGTTTTTGCGGAGAAAGGGACCGTGATCATACGCAATGATGAACTGCTGTTTTATCAGTTTCAGGATGGTAAGGACCCGGCGTTCGAGGAACTCCTGAATCCGCAGAAGGCCAACAGCCTTCATCAGGATGCCGGCGTGGACCCGGCGTCGCACAGACGGCAATATGAGGATTTTGTAACGGCTGTCCGTGAAAAGCGGAAACCTGTGGTGACAGGCGAAGATGCTCTGATGAGTCTGAAATTGATCAAAGGGATATATGAGTCGTCACAGCAGGGAAAAGAAGTACGACTCTGAAATACGCTGAAGATCAAATATGCTGAAGACGGTGATCGGAACGAAAGCTGTAAGATGGTTTGGTGACAGGCGAAACAGAATTTGTCTGAAGTGATTCTGGAAATTTTACAGATACAAAATCAGGAGGAAAATCTGCAAAAAATGGATTTTCCTCCTGATTTATGTCGCTAATCTGCCTG
>CANQUG010000087.1 GCA_947626985.1 uncultured Lachnospiraceae bacterium
GCTCCTGAATAATCATTTCAAGAGACTGTATTTGAGTTTCAGTCAGTCCCTCAGTCGATAATGTGCGCTGTTCTGTACTTCCTATCAGATAATCGGGTGTAACGTCAAAGAGCTTTGACATTTTGATTAAAATGTCATATGGCGGTTGGTGCACAGCATTTTCATAGGAACTGATCACCGATTTTGAAATGCCTAACAGAGATGCCAGTTCAGACTGCGTTAATCCTTTTTGCTTTCGTAATTCCTTAATACGTTTATCAATCCCAGAATATGCCATCTGCGGAACTTTCCTTTTTCACTATAACCTGAATTTCCTGCCTTTTCTTACAAGTACAGTTTCACCAGCCAAATAAGTAATCATCAAGATCCTGCAGCGCTTCTTTGAGCGCAGGATCTTTTTCCTGTGCTATTGATCTTTCCAGGAAAAGCGAATCCTCTTCTGTCCCCTCTGCCTCGAGATTGTAAGACATTCTAACCAGTTTCTGAAATCTCCGGCTCTTTGCTGAATCATGTTTTCTACAGTATTTTTCTATAAGGATCCTTGAATATTCCTCCATTATCATTCCTCCATTTTTGAAAATATCATGATCTCATCAAATGTCTACGAACTGTCTCCAGCTTCCTGTCATTTACCATCAGCATGATATTATTTCCCAATTTTTTCGTTGCGCCGTTAATTTTTGATCCGGAAATATCAGGAAGGATTACAAAAATAACACCTACTTTACAAAAGGCTTCTTTTATGAGTGGATAAAATGCACTATAATTATTTGTCAATGTAAGTGCATACCTTGCCGCTTCTTCCAAAAGAACTTTACTGGACTTCAGTGCAGCTGTTTTTAAGGCAATATTTGCACCATAATATTGCCTTTTACAATATTAGCATCTCATCGAAAGCATCCTGCAAATTAAGCCAATAAGAAACACTTGTCCCAATCATTCTGGACAATTTCATTGCGATATCAATAGAAAGGCTCTGCTCACCACGAATCAGGAGACTCAGGTTCTTCGGAGTAGTGTCAAGCCGTTTAGCAAAATCCTCCTGAGTCAGGCCGCTTTCTTCAACTATTTCCTTAATATAATATCCAGGGTGAAAAGCAATTTTGTCATCATATTCGATATAATTACTCATAATCTTTTCCAGGGCATTTATCTATAATTCCGCATAAATTTTCTACTTACATCTCGACAGTTGTAAGTGGGATTTTACAAGGCACTTGTACTTTGAAAATATCATATATGGCATTTACCTCTTTACGAGGTTCCTGTGGTATGGCGTAGTTCTTGTATACTTTGCACTTTTGATTACGCAGATACGCAAGGATGCTTTCGGGGTTCAGCATCTTCGCTTTCCTGGAACGGCGTTTCAGCAGCTCCTGCTGGAGTTTCTGCATAATGGCTGTCGCTATGAAGCACACAAGCAAATGGCCTGCAAATGCCTCTTCGCTCTGTACCCTGATGGGCAGCAGATCTGCATAGTTTTTGGTGATATCGAACACCTGCTCTGCTTGTTGCCTGGTGTAATACATTGGCAGAAGCCTGTCTTCCGATATTTCTTCTGAAGTCAGGATCGCAAAGACTCCCAGTCTTTTGACAGCAGCATCTGTCCCGTCGAAGTCTTTTTTGCCGTCCAGCGCCCTCAGGAATGTTTTCTTATGCTGCATAAGATACATATCTCCATCAATGCACAGATAAACGTATGCCTCATGCTCACATACACTAACCGGTATCTTTTTGATGAATACCAGCCTCTCCCCGTAACGATGAGCATATTTTTGCGACATAAGATCGTCCAGATTTCCAGTGGCTGTATCTTTGAACACAGTTTTATCTGGAGCCAGTCTCGTCATGAACGGAATACCGCTTTCAAACAGTTCTACGGCATTCTTTTCCGAATAATATCCGGCATCAAGGATTGCATGGCTGACAGATACTCCATACTGCTCAAGTTCGCTTATGGTAGTGATCAGAGTGGAAACATCAATGATGTTACCGGCAACATACCTGAAATATATGGGCATTCCGTTATCACAGTCTATGACGTAAATGAGTCTGACCTCACGGCTGATATCACCGTTATGGTTGCTGAGCTGTGTAATATCCATTTTCGTGGCATTGGGCACTCCGGTACTGTCAACAAGGATTCCGGCGACTCCGTCATCTCCGTAGATGGAAGACATATAGTCCTCAAAAAAATGGCGTTGTATTTCCTCGCTGCCAAGTTTTTTCAGAACTCTGCTGATGTTCTGGCCAGTAAGATTTGCATGTGGGAATGCAAGATACGAATAATTCCCTTCGTACCATATCCTGGCATGGCAGAATGCACCCTTGTCTGACAGCAGACGGTAAAAGATCAGGGCAAGAAGCGTATCGCTTTCTCCCGGGAGTGTGTTTCGGATACTGTTGTAAAATGGCTGCCTGGAGAGGTATTCCATCAGGAACCACGCATCTCCAAAGTCCAATATCAGTTTCTCGGTTTCCGGAATGACCGGCTCTGACGGGAGGACAGAAAGCGGAACTTCCCTGCGTCCTTCACCTAAAACGTACTGATAGGTAATACCCTTTTGGCAGAATATATTGTTCTCCTTATCTATGACCCTGCCAAGATTTTCCAGACGTCTGGTTTTCACCTTACCTTTGTCACGAAATGACTCGTACAGGGATGCGTAAACTGCACCATTGGATTTATGATCATAATGGATGTAAGCCATAGCAGAATACCTCCGAATGTAAGTCTAATTTGCTCTACTTACATTATATAGTATTCGGCTTACAAGCGCAATGAGAAAATGCCATTATTTATGATATTTTTGCGGCTATTGAGAGGCTTCATCAAAACGTAAGTCTAAAATGTTTGCAGAACTACAGGTAATTTGACTCTATCATATCAGCGTTCATTCGTCAATACATCTGTCTATCTGTGTAAAAAAAATCAACCGCTTCTTGTTATTGATGAAATTCAAAATGTCCTGTATCCCAGAAATGACAGAATCCTGACAGGCGCTCTGACTCAATTGAACAGCGATATCTTAATTTGTCTAGCAAGCGCTCCTGAAAACTGTCGATTCTTTAAAGAAAAACAGTATCTTACACGACGCTCTTTTGAATTACAGTATTATCCTATGAAATATGATTTCTTATTTCACTGGGATAAAAGGATGCACTAATACAGTGTTCCATATCACAGTTTTTATTAAAAGTATTATATAGTGGATTTCAAAACAAAAAAGTGATATAATTTACAATTATCAAACTACAAGGAGGGACACTCAATGAAAAAGATTAAGAAACTTATTATGACGCTTATGGTATTACTTGTCTTACTTTGCGGTACATCCGCCATTCTGCCAGAGGTAAGCGGTATAGAAACAGTCGAAGCAGCAACTATCAAAATCAATAAGACAAAAATGACGCTCAAGGCAGGACAAAAATATCGTTTAAAAGTTACTGGAACCAACAAGAAAATTAAATGGAAATCAAGTAAGCCTAAAGTAGCTTCCGTAGGTTCTAAAGGATTAGTAACTGCCAAATCGGCAGGAACCGCACGCATTGTCGCTACTGTTGGCGGCAAAAAGTATGCTTGTAAGATAATTGTAAAAACCTCTCCCAAGCCTACTAATACACCAGTGCCGACTAATACACCAACGCCGACTAATACACCAACGCCGACTGATACACCAACGCCGACTGATACACCAACGCCGACTGATATACCATTACAGTTTAAAGCATCGACCGAGTCACTTGAAATTAATGACAAAGGTATTGTAGAGATTACTTATACTGGCAAGGATTCATTACAGTACAATATAGGAAATAGTTCTATTTGCTCATGCGAATGGGAAAAAAATTGGAATAATAATACAACTACACTATTTATTTACGGATTGAAGTCTGGAACCACATACGTGACTATAACAGATTTGGGAAGTAACCAAAAAGTAAAAATTAACGTCACTGTAGACCTGTATGCCAAAGGGATTTCTCTAAATGAAGATTATAAATTCCTCTACATTGGTGATAAATTTAAGTTAGCAGCAAATGTTACACCTACATATGTACCCGACAAATCCGTGAAATGGGAATCCAGTGATAACGATATAGCTTATGTATCATACGATGGAACAGTCCATGCATACTCAGAAGGAACAGCCATCATTACTGCTACAAGCGTTGACGGGAAAGCAAAGGCGAAATGTACTATCGACGTATCAAAGCGCTATGTTGAAAAAATCACATTGAACCAAACTAATGTTACCCTTAATATAGGTGATAGTATTAAATTGGAAGCTGAAACCTATCCAAAAGATGCTGATTATATGGATTCAATAATTCAGTGGTCATCGAATAATGAAAATGTAGCTGCAGTTTCGTATGGAACGGTAAAAGCGAACTCTGAGGGAACAGCTATTATTACTGCTACAAACAAAAATGGAACTTGTGAGGCACAATGTACAGTGATAGTAACCAATCCAATTAATATCTCCTATCCAGTACTTCCTCAAACAATAAATAATTATGATTACAAAGGCAGAATATCTCAAGTTTGCACTATAACAAATATAAGACATGAAATTAGCAAATCAGTGAATACATATAGATGCGACTTATATGTAAGTGGCCGGAAAGATCTGGATGTGAAAGGAACTAATAATAGTGCATATATGAATGTTGGATACAAATTATATAAAGGAAATATAGTAGTATCGTCTGGTGATATTTTAATTAATCCCGTTTCTGTAGGAGATGAGTTTGCGGATCGTCATACTTATATATTTAATTTAACTGAGGGCAATTATCGACTCGAATTGTTAGATGTAAAATAGAAAAGCTTCAAGAGCATTAATAAAGCGTTAAGTAATACTATAATAATGTAAGGGTTCTTATAATTTTATAGTAAATTGAATTAAAGTTTAAATTACTCTAAAGATGGGAGGAGAAACGTCCTCCCATCTTTTAAATCGTAAAAGATTTTCTTACTCAAACGCAGTTTCACCAGCCAAATAAGTAATCATCAAGGTTCTGCAGCGCTTCTTTATTGATGGAACATATTCACTAATCGTTCCTTTCATCTTCCATATTCTCAAGTGCGAATGTTATCATCTGATTTATTAATTCGTTCCTGCTGATACCTATAGCAGTTGATTTTTCATCAATAATTTTAAGCGTTTCAGAAGGAATACGTAACGAAATAACTTCTTTTTCCGGTTTTCGTGCTATGAATTTCGCCATAATCATATACTTCCCCTTTCTTGACAAGTGTATTCTATTTTGATATAGTAAGATATATTCAATTTTTGATATCAAAATATGAATACAATTCACAGAAGAGGTAAATGCTTATGAGCGAAATACCTTATTGACAGGAGAATGACTCAGCTCCTTGATGATGCTGAGACACAGTTCTTTATTGAGGGTTTCCTAATTCAACCACCCCGGAACCCACACCCTCCGAGGCCCCGGCCATTACCCCCGGCCCCGTAACATCTCCCGACGGTATTTCCGCTGAGCCGGCCCTGGGAACCAAAAAAGTAAACCTTTCCTGGGAACCTGTTCCTGACGCAGGCGGTTACCTGATTTACGTGAAGGACGAAAAAACCGGAACCTTCAAACGAATCAAAACAATCCACGGTTCCGACGTAACCTCCTTCTCAAAAACCATGGGCGAAATCGGAGGCACCTATACCTTTAAGATTCAGACCTTCACAAAAACAGAAGACGGCCCCAGCATCTATAAGGACCTCGGCGATGAAATTTCAGTCAGACTGTACGAGTACAATAAATCTGAAAAGCCTGTGGCACAAGCTTCCACCACAACCGGTTCAAAACGCATACATTTCCAGTGGAACAAAGTGGACGGCGCAGACGGATATATGATTTACAAGTACAATGCAGCTTCCGGAAAATATGAACTTCTGGAAAAAGTTGCAGGAGAAAATGCTACTTCGTATAATCTGATAAACGGCCTGGAAAACGGAGTAACCTATGCTTTCAGAGTTTGTGCATACGCATTGGAAGAAGATGGACAGACGCAGGTTAACAGTAAAGTCAGTACAACCGTAAAAGTAACCACGCCTCCGGCCAAAGCCAAAAAGCCCGCCGTCGTCTCCAATGTAAAAAATGAAGCCAAAATCTCATGGCCGAAGATCAGTAAAGCGAAGGGCTATCGCATTTACAGAAGCACCTCAAAGAATGGCAAATACAAAAATGTAAAAACCATCACAGACGGAAACGAGGTAAACTTCACAGATAAAAATCTGAAAAGCGGAAAAGTATATTATTACAAAATACGCGCTTATTCTGTAAATCCGGACGGGACAAAATCCTTCGGAGGCATCAGTGCCGCGAAACAGGTAAAAATCAAATAATGAAATAAGAAGCTCCTCCGCTCAAGGCCGGCAGCCACTGCGGGGGATTCTTCTTTCCGATAAGAGCAATACGGCGGAAATGACCTGCATTACTACAAATTATAGCAGTTCAGGACTTTTTTTCCAACAATCTTCGCATTTCTCTTTTTCCTTTCAGCGTTTATAATAAGCTTATCATAAATTGTCTGAATATGAGAAAAGGAGGAACAGCACATGAGCGATACCCCAACCAAAGAACAGAAGTTATTTGCAGAACGGTTAAACAGAGTCGAAACGGCGATACATCTTGGAACCCCTGACAGAGTCCCTGTCTTCGCTTTCTTCTCATCCTACGTTCAGCGGCTTTATGATTCCTGCTACGCCGATATATACTATGATTTCGACAAGGCAGGACAGGCCGCGATCCAGTTTCACAAAGATCATCCTCTGATGGACGTCGGACTGGCTCCCCAGTTTACAAGCGGAAAGGCGAACGAAATCGCCGGCTCAACCATGATCGACTGGCCCGGAAGACCCGGAAGCATCGTCAGCAAATACAGCTCCCATCAGGTTATCGAGGAGGAATTGATGGCGCAGGAAGAATACCCGGAAATGCTGAATGATTTTACGGGATTCATGCTGCGGAAATATCTTCCCCGCGCCTATGGAAACCTTACGGGAACGGCGAACCTGCATTTAACCCCCACAGTTGTACTCAGTACAGGCATGCTCTCCCCGTTCTATGCCCCGGAAGCGCAGGATACCTTCCGGAAAATAGCCGAGATCGGCGCGGAGGACGCAAAAGCGGCGGCAGCAAGCGCAAAATATTCAGGAATTCTCGCCGAGATGGGCTTCCCGCCCATGCTGTCCGGAATCTCGGAAGCTCCTTATGATATCCTCGGGGATTACTTCCGCGGCACTATGGGAATCTTTGAGGATCTGACGGACCCGGATATGGCCGAATACATCGACCGGGCCTGCGATATGTTCGCAGAACAGCAGATTCAGGCTCTGCAGTATTTCCGCTTTGTCGATATGCCCGTGAAGAGAGTCTTCTTCCCGCTCCACAAAGCCATGGACGGATTCATGAATGACAAACAGTACGAACGGTTCTACTGGAAACCGCTCAAAAAGATCATGCTCGCCCTCATCGATATGGGTGTGACTCCCTACATCTACACAGAGGGACCGTACAACAGCAGACTGGATTTCCTGACCGATGTGCCGAAGGGAAAAGTGCTCTACCACTTTGAAACCGTCGATATGAAAACGGCCAAACAGAAATTAAGCGGAATCGCCGCCATATGCGGAAATCTTTCCGTCTCCCAGATGGAGTTCGGCTCAAAGGAAACCGTCATCCGGGAAACGAGGGAACTGCTTGAGACATGCGCGCCGGGCGGCGGATACCTGTTTGACTTCAACGGATCGCTGGAAAACTGCAAGCCGGAAAATATGGACGCCATGTTTGAGACGCTTGAAAAATACGGAAAATATTAAGAATTGACTTGTGAACATTAAATGATTTTCTTCTGATTTTCTTTCCTTATGGCTAAAATGGGATAATATCTTATTTTAGCCATAAGGATTTTTTTGCAGGGCAAAAGCCTCCGGTCATCACCGGGAGGAATCCTCCTCCTGATCCGGCTTCATTTTCACCGTCGGGTATGTCTCGTTGATCTTTTTGCAGCACGGACAGTCTCCCGCATGGTCATTGATAATTCCGGCTCCTTGGTGCAGGGATTCACCCTTTCCGTGGTAGTCATAACCAGAGAAACACAGTCATCCACTCTGGGCATAACCAGTTTTTTCGGACAAACCACATCCTGCCAGGAGCCTCCGCAAAATCCCATAGCCACCAGCACCGTGTCAAACTCCTCGGGCAGATCGCGGAGCGTGGCCAAAATATGTTCCCGCATCTGCGCAGGATCCACATGATATTTCCGGTCCAGAAAAACAACCGGAAAATCCGTACCGCACGCCTGCTGGGCCGCCTGCACATAATCCGTCAGCGTAGAACAGGAAAGAATTACCGCATTCATGTTTTCATCCTCCACTGCTGAAAATAATTTGAACAAATTATATCATGTAAATGTCCGGAAATCTACTGTCCATTAGCCGGGCTCTACACCATGAAACCAATCTGTACGCCATAAACCAGGCCCATACATTCATTCCGTAATTCCATACGCTCACAGTCCAATTCCTGTTTTTTCTGTTTTCCTTCTTCGGGAAAACACATTTCTGGCCCTTGGGATGAGCACAGAGATATAAGAACAATTTGCGCTAAAAAAATACAGAGCCGCCGAAAACCGACAGCTCCTCTTTTAATCGGAACCAAATCCTTATATTTCAATATTATGATTTTATTCTTGCATTCTTCTGGCGAAGCGTATCGATCAGAACCAGAACCAGTTTTACATCCTTCTCCGTCAGTCCCTCTAAATCCAGCAGCGGCTTCTCAGGCGGCTTCTCAATTCCCAGCAAAAAATCGGTAGTCACATGGAAAATATTGGACAATTTGATCAAAACCTCCGGAGACGGCGCACGTTCCCGAAGCTCATAGAAGGATATGACAGATTTTGTCACACCCACCTGACTGGCCAGCTGCTTCTGTGTCAGCCCGGCTTTCAGGCGCAGTTCTTTTAATCTTGCTCCGAAATCCACCATAATAGTTCCTCCTTTTGAGTCCAGTCTACTAATAGAATGTACTAATATGGTGTTCTGTATGCTGATTTTTCGTATATAAATACTATAATAGTGGATTTTATGCTCAGAAACTGTGAAAAATGGAATTGTCAAATATTGTGCAGATGAGAAAACGATGAAATTCGTATTGTGACTGCAAAAGCTCCATGCTATAATATGCCCACGGGAAGCCTCAGAGCAAAGGCGGTGAACCCTCTTCCCGAGGGACAAAAATACCCTCCAGACCAAATGGAAGGAGGGGAAAGAGATAGCCGCCACTACCCCAATAGTGACGGCTATTTTTAAAAAATGGTCATAACTGGAAGGTAACCGCTTCTGCGGCTTCCCTCTCTGTGTATTGACTATATCACATCGTCTTATACTTTTCAAGAGGAAGTTTTCAGGCATAACTCTGTGCCGGATGATCCGTTACTCCCCCATTTCAGAAAAAAATAACGGATATCCTGCTTTCTCTCATATAAAAAACAGGAGGAACTGCTGAAATGATAAAAGCTTCTCTGCCTCAGGCATTTTCCCGCCGGATGGAAGAAATGCTGGGTGAGGAATTTCCGGAATTTCTGGAAAGCTATGACAAACCCAGATTTTACGGATTGAGAGTAAATACCTACAAAATCAGCACGGAAGAATTTGAAAAGCTTGTCCCCTTCCCGGTGCAGAAAATTCCATGGGTGGAGAACGGATACTTCTACGGCGAAACTGTCCGGCCCTCCCAGTGTCCCCTGTACCAGGCGGGATTATATTATCTCCAGGAGCCAAGCGCCATGACTCCTGCGTCCAGACTTCCGGTGCAGCCCGGAGAATACGTTCTGGATCTCTGCGCCGCCCCGGGAGGAAAAGCCACAGCTCTGGGCGCCTCGCTCATGGGCCGGGGCCTTCTCGTAGCCAACGATATCAGCACCTCCAGAGCAAGAGCGCTCCTCCGGAACCTGGAGCTGTTCGGAATCCCCAACATCTTTGTGGCCGACGAAAATCCGGAGAAGCTGGTGAAAAACTTCCCGGAGTTCTTTCATAAGATCATTCTGGACGCTCCCTGCTCCGGAGAAGGAATGTTCCGCAAGGAGGAAGCCCTTGCCAGAGACTGGTCGCCGGAAAAATCCCACAGCCTGGCTCTCCTGCAGAGAGAACTGATCCTCCAGGCGGCGGATATGCTGCGGCCCGGCGGACTGCTCCTCTACTCCACCTGCACCTTTGCGCCGGAGGAGGACGAAGGAACCGTTTCCTTTCTTCTGGAACACCGGCCGGATGTGGAGCTGACGGACCTTTCTCCCTGGAAAGGATTTTCTCAGGGCGTCCCTGCATGGGGAAACGGAAATCCGGAGCTGAAAAAATGCGTCCGTATCTTTCCCCATAAAATGGAAGGAGAAGGGCATTTCCTCGCCCTCCTCCGAAAAAAAGGAGAAATTCCCTTCGCGGATTCCCCCATCTCCCTTCGTGTTAATCCTGACGCCAGAAAATGGATAGAAGAATTTCTGAAGGAAATCGGCCTGAAATCTCTGGGAGGACAGCCCTTTTCCTGGAACCGGGTGGATGTCCGCAAAGAAAAGGTCTACTATCTTCCCGGAACGAACGCCGATTTTCGGGGAATTTCCTTCCTGCGGAACGGACTGTACCTGGGAGATCTGAAAAAAAATCGCTTCGAGCCGTCCCAGCCTCTGGCTCTTTCCCTCTTAAAGGGAGAGACGGAAGCAGTGATCTCCCTGAGCACAGGGGATGAACGGCTGAAGCGGTATCTCCGTGGCGAAACTCTGTCCATCAGTCCTTCCGAAGCCTCCCACTCCAAAGGCTGGCACGTGGTGTGCGCCGACGGCTACCCACTGGGCTTCGGAAAACTGGTGAACGGAACGCTAAAAAACAAATACCCGGCAGGATGGCGGCTGACCTAAAACACTTCGCAGAATAAAGACGGGAAACGAAAAATCCGATTTTCTTCAGGATGCGGTGACGTTCACCTTCTTTATTTTTTCAGCGCCCGAAGATTCAATAATAAATCCGATTTCCGCCGTCTGTCCTTTTTCCAGCTTCCCGTTCCAGGATTCGGGAGTAATGGTGAGCTTTTTGGCGCCGGCTTTATATTTGCCGCTCCACTGGGAAGTGAGGATGTACTTTTTCCCGAAATAGACGGCAGCCGTCCATTTTTTGCTGGTGCGGCTGCCCGTATTTTCCACCGTCACCTTATACTGAGTGAAGGTGGAATTTCCGCTTTTCCAGGTATTTTCCTGCTTTACCGTTGCCCGGATCTTCACCTTCCCCGAGGAAACGCCCTGATAATTCTTCCCGGAGGAGGGCGCATCCGTGGGTTTCGGCGTGGGAGCGGATGTGGGTTTCGGTGCGGAACTCGGCACAGGCTTGGGCGTGGAACTCGGCGTCGGTTTCGGCGCAGAAGTCGGTGTCGGTTTCGGCGTGGAACTCGGCGCAGGCCCGGGTTCCTCCTTGCCTGTGTAGGTCTTCACCAGCCATTTGCCCGAGGCGCTGAGGTCCGAACTGCTCCACCCGCTCGTTTTCGAACAGGAACTGTTCAGAAGGGCGGAGGATTCGTTCTTATTGGAAAGATTCCAGCAGACGCGCCCCACACCGTACTGATCCAGCAGCTTCATCCACTTATTTCCCTCGGCAGTATTCACCTGTCCGTTTCCGGAAGCATCGCTGATGCCGAACTCCGTCACGATCACGGGAAACTTTTTCTTTAAAACGCCCTCCAGCTTTGACCGGAGGTCATCCTTATGGGTGCCTGCATAAAAGTGAAATGCATAGGCGATATTGCTGTATCCGGTGATGGGGGCACCCTCGGCCGTATCCACATCCTGAGACCATGTGGGCGTTCCCACGATAATGATCGCTTTGGAATCCGCGCTGCGGATCGTCTTAATCACCGTTTTTCCATAGGATTTTATATTGGTCCAGGTGCCCTCTCCTCCGTTGGGCTCGTTGCAGATCTCATAGAGAACATTTCCATAATTCTTGTATTTCCCGGCGATTTCCTTAAAAAAGCTGACGGCCTGACTCTTGTAGGTCAATGGATTCCCGTCGCTCAGAATATGCCAGTCTATAATCACATACATGCCCAGATCCCGGGCATACTTCACGCCGTTATCAATCAGCTCTTTCATCCGGGCCTGATCTCCCCCGGCGCAGTATCCGTCATATTCCGCCGTGTACATGGCAAGACGGACGGTATTCACTCCCCATTCATCCCGAAGGGTTTTAAATGCCTGTTTATTCACATACTCCGGAAACCAGGCGATGCCGTGAGTGGACACTCCTTTGATAACAAAGGCTTTCCCCCGGGAATTCACCACTTTTCCGTTTTTAATGGACAGGCGTCCGTTTTCCTTATAGGGAGTGGCTGCCTTCACCCGGACAGCCCCGGCGGAAAGTCCCAGGAGCAGCACAGCCATAAGCAGCACCCATCTGAAAACATTTTTCCCGGAAGCGCATGCCTCCGCACCTCCATGTCTCATATTCCCCTTTATCCCCAATTTTTTATCCATACGAATCTTTTCTCCCGATGAACCAGGCCGCGCAGTCCCGCAGTTTTCCACACATTTTTCCAGCTATTCCGTTTATGATAACACAATCCCTGACAAATGAACAGCCGAAATTTTAATCACAATTCCTCCAAAGTTTCCGCATTAAAATACAGTTTCTGTATGTAGCTGTTATCGGTCTGGCTGTTTTTTACCAGTATTTTGCATTCCCACGCAGGTTCAATATTCCCCTTATGCCTCCCGTAATCAAAGCCGGTTATTTTCTGGCAGAGGGTCAGCTCCCGGATCTCGTAGAAATCCTCCGAAATGATATCCCCCAAAAGCTTTCCAACTTCTTCAACCACGGCAGACGGGGGCTGAACAGATACCTCCTCCTGGAGCTCCAGAGGAAGATTGTATACATCCAACGAAAGGATTCCATATTTATCATACATAACAGTTATATTTTCCTCATCAATTCCTTCTCCTGTCATATCCGGCACCACATAATATCCGTTCCAACTGGAACGCGCCTTGAAGCAATAGCAGTCGTCCTCTTCTGTCCACTGCTCCTTCGGGGTCAGTACTTTTCCAATCAACGAAGCCGCTTCTTCCACCGCTTTCGCCTCCTCCTGCTCCATAGTTTCATGATCCATCACAAAACAGGTATAGGAATCGGAGACCTCCACTCCAAGCTTCTCCAGAAATTCCAGTATGTTTTGCCATGCCTGGGACTGACTGAGAAATGGCAGATCTGTTATCTTCTGATACAAATCCCCATTATAACTGTCAAATCTGTCATCCGAAGAAAGCGCGTTAGCTACATGCGTGGAATGACGCGTGCTGAAAGAAAATACATTATATGTCGAAATAAAAAAAGATGTCTTTTCCCCGTCAGTATAATATACTGTCTCCTGAGAATGCTCATATTCATTGGACAGCTCTTCTTCAATTTCTTTATCCCCGAAAAGCAGGTTTACCAGTTCCTCCTTCCTGTCCCATAAAAGCCCATCCCCCATCTTCGCCTTCAGCGCAGTTCCCGGCTTCCAGTCCTGAGGATAGACGCAGTCCGCATCCACTTTGATATGTTCCGACAGATCTTCCCAGATCTGATCCGGAAAACTCTCTGCCTCTGTCTCCGATGACTGGACAGACTCCGAGTTCTCTTCCCTTCCCCCTCCGCATCCGCAGCAAAAGACGCCGGCTACAAGGATTCCTGTTAAAAAAGCAGCTTCGAATTTCATAAGCTTCACCTGTCCTTTCGTTTTTTTCAAATAAAATTACTGTATACAAAAGAATCGTATTTCAGGCCCGGGGAGTGATACGGCCCCGATCCATCTCAAATACCCTGTCGCAGAGAATTTCCACATCATCCCGGTTATGGCTTGCCAGCAGGATCGTCTTTCCCTGATCCCG
>CANQUG010000088.1 GCA_947626985.1 uncultured Lachnospiraceae bacterium
GCCGAGAAGCGTATCACGGAGCTGTCCGCCATTTTCAAGCGGCTCTATGAGGACAGTGTTGCCGGGCGCATTTCCGATACCCGCTTTATGGAACTGTCCGCAGACTATGAGCGGGAACAGGCGGAACTGAAAGACCGCGCCGCCCTGCTCCGGGCAGAGCTTTCCAAAGAGCAGGAAGCCACGGTGAACGCCGAGAAGTTTATGGGCATCGTGAAGAAGCATACCAGCTTCGAGGAACTCACCCCCACCCTACTGCGGGAGTTTGTGGAGAAGATCGTCGTGCATGAGTGCAGCTACGACGAGAACAAAAACCGCAGGCAGGAAATCGAAATCTATTATTCTTTTGTCGGCAAGGTGGACTTGCCCGAATGACCGCCCGACCTGTCCGGCGCTGGGGAACGCCGGACGGGAACGGCAAAATTTTTTACACTTCTATTGCTTCTTTATCTCACACAAGCTAAGTCTCAGGGTATGAAGCATCTTAAGGCTAAGTAAATGTAATCAAGAGAAGAAAGGAAAAGCACAATCCAGACGGAACCGGCGGTTGTATCAAGAAATTAAGTTTTCTGCATATAAATTAATATAATATAGGCAGAAACGGAGGGCAACACATGAGAAAGTTTGATTACTCTTTTTTGAATAACGGGCTGTTGCCGGCCAGTCTTGTGAATTTGACTGCGAATATTTCGGCATTGAAAACGATGGCGGGTATCCGCAAAGAGGAATATGCACAGATTTTTACGGAGCTGGAGGCCATCGCCAGGGTGCAATCCATCAAAAGCTCCAACGCTATTGAGGGGATCGTCACCAGCGACGAGCGTATCGCCGCCATCGTCAATCAAAACGGATCACGAAAAAAGCCCGCGCAGGGGCAACGGTACTGAATAGTCTGACGCCCCTTTCCAAAGCGGAAATCTGCAAAATTCTCCCGGATGTCAGTCCGACAACCGTGGAGGCCGTGCTGGGCGCAATGGTCAAAAGCGGTGTAATTAAACGAATCGGCGCCTCGCGGTCATCCCGATATATAAAAGTGTAAGCCATGAAACCGACTGAAACATCAGCCGGTTTTTTATATTTACAGTCCCTTTACATAGCTGGAAGCCGGATGGCGGCCCAATGATGCTATTTGAGATTTGCCGGAAAATATATGAATAAAAGATTTTCATGATCCTTTTCCTCCCATCTTGACATTTTAAAAAAAGTGAGTATAATAAGTAACATAAGATGCGTAACGATTGATGCTTTATAATGGGAGGAACACGGCCATGCCGCCAAAATTCAAATTTACACGAGATGAAATCACAAACGCAGCACTGAACCTGACCCGGAAAGCAGGCCGAGACGGAGTTACCGCAAGGGCGCTGGCAGAGGAACTTGGCTGTTCGGTCAAGCCGATTTTCGGGCTGTTCAAAAATATGGAGGAAGTGCAGGGCGCGGTCCTGTCTGCTGCGCAGGACCTGTACCACAGCTATCTTGCCGAGGATATGGCCGCGGGAAAGTATCCCCCCTATAAGGCCAGCGGCATGGGCTATATCCGCTTTGCCAGAGAGGAAAAAGAGCTGTTCAGGCTGCTTTTCATGCGCGACCGCAAAGGGGAGCCGCTGAAGCCGGGCAGGGAAATGGATGTGATCATTCCTCTTATTATGAAAAACACGGGGCTTTCCAGAGAGAAAGCGGAACTGTTTCATCTGGAGCTATGGATCTTTGTACATGGCATCGCGTCCATGATCGCCACATCCTATCTGGATTGGGAGATGGAAACAGTCAGCGATGTGCTGACCGACGCCTATATGGGGCTGAAAGCGCGTTTTTGCCCAGCGGAGGAAAAATAGCATGGACGCCGTCAAAACAGTCGATCTCACGAAAAAATACAAAGACCTGACCGCTGTGAATGCTCTGAATCTTACCGTCCGGCAGGGCGAGCTGCTGTCTCTTTTGGGCGTCAACGGCGCAGGCAAAACCACGACCATCAAGATGCTGACCGGATTGACCCGGCCCACATCCGGGGACGCTTTTCTGAACGGGAAAAGTATTTTGACAGAGAGCGGGGCAGTAAAGGTCATGATTGCGGTATCGCCCCAGGAAACGGCGGTGGCTCCCAATCTGACGGTCAGGGAGAACCTGGAGCTGATGGCAGGGGTCCACGGATTTCCAAAATCCGAGGCCAAAGACAGGGCTGCGGCTTTGAGCGACTGTTTCAGTCTGGGAGAGATTGCCGACACAAGAGCCGGAAAGCTGTCCGGAGGATGGCAGCGGAGACTGAGCATCGCCATGGCTCTGATCAGCGATCCGCAAATCCTGTTTTTGGACGAGCCCACCCTGGGGCTGGATGTTTTGGCGAGAAGTGATCTATGGGATATGATCCGCAATCTTAAAGGGAAAATGACCGTGATTCTTACGACCCATTACATGGAGGAAGCCGAGGCCCTTTCCGACCGCGTGGCGATCATGAAAAGCGGACGGCTGCTGCTCACTGGCACCCCTGAAGAGATCAGGAGCCGGGCGGGTACGGACAAATTTGATGAGGCATTCGTGCGTATTGTAAAGGAGGGACAGCCGTGAAAGGTCTGGCGTTTTCCAAACGAAATGATCTGGAGGTTTTGCGCGACCCGCTGAACCTGTTTTTCGGGGTGGGTTTTCCAATCATCCTGCTGCTCCTGCTGACCGCGATCCAGGCCAATATTCCGGTGGCGATGTTTGAAATTGAGCATCTGGCGCCGGGGATCACCGTGTTCGGTCTGTCGTTTATGACGCTGTTCTCTGCCACGCTGATCGCAAAGGACCGGGGAAGCTCTTTCCTGCAAAGACTGTACACCACGCCCCTGACAGCGGGAGACTTTATTTTGGGCTACCTCCTGCCGATTTTGCCCATCTGTATCGCACAGTCGGTGATCTGTTATGGGGCGGCGGTGATTTTAGGACTTAAAGTGACGGTTCATATGGTAAGCTCTGTTCTTTTCACGCTTCCCGCTGCGCTGTTGTTTGTGTCGCTGGGGCTGCTCTGCGGCAGCATTTTCACGGATAAACAGGTGGGCGGGATCTGCGGTGCACTGCTGACGAATCTGACGGCGTGGCTCTCCGGCGTCTGGTTTGATCTGGGGCTGGTAGGCGGCGCGTTCCAGAAGATTGCGGACCTCCTGCCATTCGTCCATGCCGTGGAGATGGAGCGGGCAGTTCTGCGCGGAGATTACGCAGGGGTGTTCCCCCACATCTGGTGGGTGTCGGGCTATGCCGCAGCCGTGACCGCCATAGCGGTGTTTGCGTTTTTGCGGCAGATGGAGAGGCAGTAAGCGAAACAATAAAATGATTGTTTACTGCAAAGATCAAAGCTCTTTAAAGAGACTGGATGAGATCAGGAGAAAAGCAGCAGAGACTCTTGTATCAGACAGACGGTATGAAAAAGCTGACAGTGCATATTGTGAAGCAAAAAAGAAATTTGCCGAGTCATATCTTACGGAATCTCTGGCAAAAGTCAGAGAGTGCGCAGGGGCTGTCATTATGCTTATTGAAGATGCTGTAATGTTATATAAAGGCTGGTATTTCAGGAAAGCAACTAAAAGAACTTTTGATGAGTTAAAACAACTGCCATAGTACTACAGGATACTGTAAAGAGACACTGGAAAAAAACATCCGCTGCTGACTGATTTCGACAAATTTCATAAGGAAAATACAGTATAATGATTGCATAATTCCGGCCGGATGAAGTATAATTAAGGAGGAACAGAAAATTATGCAGAATACTGTCGTACCCAACCGAAAATACAAGGACGGGCTGTTTGCCTATATTTTTCATGAGAAAAAAGCGCTTCTCTCTCTGTATAACGCCATCAACGGAAGCAGTTACACAGATCCCGAGGAACTGGAGATTTACACGATGGAAGGCTTTATCTATATGGGGAGGAAAAACGATCTGTCCTTTCTGATTGATTCGCATCTGGCCGTGTTCGAACACCAGAGCAGCTACAATCCCAATATGCCGCTCAGAGGTTACATATATATGGCGGATGCTCTGAAGAAATACATTGCGCTGAACCATCTGGACATTTATTCCAGCAGGCTGCTGGAACTTCCTACGCCCCGGTATTATGTTTTTTACAACGGTCTCCGCCAGGCGGAGGATGAAATCATTTTGTGTCTGACAGACAGCATGAGGGGTGAAGATGCGGCGGAAAGATCCTGTGCGCAGTTTAAAGCTCATATGATCAATATCAATCAGGGACACAGTCCGGCGCTCATGGAGAAGTGCCCGCTTTTATATGAGTATTCTTATTTCGTGGCGTCGGTAAGGAAATATATGAAGGAGGAAGTTTCCCGGATGGAAGCGGTAGACCGGGCGGTGAAGGAATGCATCGGGAAAGGTATACTGGCGGATATTTTGCGTGCTCACAGAGCGGAGGTGACGGAAATGCTGCTGCAGGAATATGATGAGGAGTTTCATATTTCGTGTGAGAAGAAGATCAGTTTTGAGGATGGAGTGAGACAGGAGAAAGCGCGCACGGATGAGGCGCGACGCGAAGCAGACGAAGCACGTCGAAAAGCAGATGAAGAACACCAGAAAGCAAAAATTCTTACTCAAAAACTTCGTGGAAATTCGGAGGAGGAAATTGCCGCTGTTCTCCATTTGCCGATAGAGACAGTGCAGGAATGTATAGAGAATGCATTAGGGGATAAAACCTGAAAGGACAGATGAAAGAATATGCAGACAGAAAAAAATCCTGTACACCTTGATATGTACGGCTGTCCAAACCGTTTCCGACACTATTGGATCGGATATTAAAATAAGCTTACGAAAGATTATAATAAGGGCTGTTGGAAATGGATAATCTCTTTTTCAACAGCTTTTTTATATGGGTAGAAATGTATCTTTTCCCGGAATGGATTTTTCGGCTCGCAGATGAATGGTGGATTTAGTACTGCAGGAGATTGTATTTATACGATTGAAAGCCGGGGATGTTTTTGATATACTTAACGAAAAAATTGGTGGAGCAGGATACAAATGAACAGAGACGGATGGAGGATGAGGTTACATGGATTGTAAAGATGCAATTGTAATATTTGAAAACGACACAAAAAGAAGAGTTATTCAAATAGAACGCTGCGGTGTTGGTATCGCAAATTATGTTTTTATTGTTTCCACTGAAACCGAAAAATTTATTCTTCGATGCAGTAAAGATATAAATGCCTATAAAGATACTGTTTATTGGCTTAATAAGCTGACAGAATGTGAAATTCCGGTACCGATTGTTTTATCCGAGGGAAAATATAAAGATTATTCCTATCTGATTCTTTCCTATATCCGTGGGGATGATATTGGTAAAATCTATTATAAATTAAACGACTATGAAAAAAAGCAAATTGCCAATGATGTAGTTAATATACAGCGAACGGTTTCAAAGCTTGATGTTCATGCGGATAAAGCGTGGACGTGGAATGATTTTGTTGACGGAATGCTGAATCGTGCAGAGGAAAGAATAAAAAGAAAACACGATTTTGATGTCGGCAAAATATATATCATACAGAAGTTACGGCAGGAAATACAAGGATATTTGAATACTGTTCGGATAATACCGTATCTGGATGATATCAGCACAAAAAACTTATTGATTTATGAGGGTAAAGTATCCGGGATCATAGATATTGACTGGATGGGATTTGGCGATATGCTTACCTTTGCTGCAATGACGAAGGTTGCGCTGTTCAATATGGATCTGGATACGAAATATATCGATTATCTGTTAGACGAGATTCATCCGAACATAACAGAATATAAAGCGTTTTTATTTTACTGCCTAATTTATTGTGTGGATTTTATGGGGGAAAGGGGTATGCAGTTCCTTGATAAAACAATACCGGTAAATGAAAGCGTGATCAGGAGATTGAATGGTATCTTTGATATTCTGATGGAAGAATGGAACGGATGCTTTGAACGGTGATTTCCGGTTGAATACGAATTCTCCATTTGTATAGCACCATTTGCAATAATCTTTATTAATAGCTGCCATCGGGATTGTGACTGATCATACTATCTTTATTCAGTGGCATACCGCAGCATCGATAAAATGGAACATAACAAACATACGAGGTAATGGGCTCGATGATCAGATTGACTAAGAAACAAATGGAGGTCGCAGCAAAGGCGCGGAAAATGGATTTGCTGACCTGTGTTCACTTTTGCAGACTTGTTTTCTTCAAAATAACGAAATATAATATTTAGCAGGTAAACTGCGATGGAACAAGTCTCATTCAGCGGATCGGAGGTATGACATGGAAGAAAAAGTACGGCTTTCGGACATTGCTTCGGAGCTGGGGCTCAGTACGGCGGCGGTATCGTATGTACTCCACGGCAAGACCGGGATGGTGTCGGAGCGAACAGCCATCAGGGTGCGTCGCGCCCTGGAGGAGCGGGGGTACCTGCCCCGGGCGGCGGAGGTGCTGCTGGCGGAGAATCCGGCGAAAATAGTGGGAGTGGTCATCCATTCTCACGAGAAATATGAGGCCCACATCTTAGAGGACGCCTTCATCGCTTCCGCGCTCAATGCATTGAGCGCCGAGACGGCCAGCCGCGGATTGCAGATGATGGTAAGGACCGTGAACGACCTGGACGAAATCGTTTCCTTCGCCACCATGTGGAACCTGGAAGGGATGGTGCTGATCGGCTTTTGCAGTGCGGATTACAAACACCTGCGGGAAAATGTCCGGATCCCCTTTGCGGTCTACGACGCCTGCGGCGTCACAGCGGAACGTATCTGTGCCGTGAACATTGACGATCATCACGGGGGATTCCAGGTTGGCGAGTATTTCCGCCTTTGCGGACACCGCCGCGCCCTGTGCCTCTCGGACAACGGCACTGACATGGACCTGGAACGCTGGAAGGGCTTTCGTGAAGGCTTCGGGCACGGCGCAGAATTTATGAGGATCCCGATGAGAAAAGCGGAACGGATGGCTTTTTATCGGGAGAAGCTGCCGGAGATCAGAAGCTTCTCTGCTGTTTTTGCCGTATCGGACTACTATGCCGTTGATTTTATCCATTTTCTGCAAAACAGCGGTGTGGATGTGCCGGGCGAGATTTCCGTCGCCGGATTTGACGACACGCCCCTTTGCGGGATGGTCTGCCCGTCCCTGACCTCTGTCCGTCAGGATAACGCAGAACGTGCGCGGGCGGCACTGGACGCAATCGCAAAAATTCGGGCCGGTGAGCCGGCGGAACCGGTTATTACCCTTTCCACATCTCTCGTTATCCGGAACAGCACAGGGAACCGCTGAAGGGTTCGGCTGCGGCGTTTCGTTGTCATTTTTAACAAAAATGGCGTTCCATTTTTGTCCCAGCTTACGGATTTAAGATTTGAAAAGACTCCTCCCGTTTGTTTATACTGAAACTGACAGGAGGTCTTTTTTGTGTCATAGGAAATTCTGCCGAATTTCCTATGACACAAAAGCGCTCCGCGGGATTGCACTGCGTCGGATTGGACACCGCAGGCGGGATTCTTTATTCCAGACAAGGAGGATAAAATGGAACGGAAAATAGTACTCAAAAAAGATATTCTTGACACATTCAAAAGAATTGGTATGAAAGCCGGACAGACGGTCATGGTCCACTGCTCTCTCAGCTCTCTGGGCTTCGTCTGCGGCGGAGCGCAGGTGATCATAGAGGCTCTGACGGAGAGCGTCGGAGAAAATGGAACCATTATGATGCCCTCGCAGTCATGGAAGAACCTCGACCCTACTTCCGGCGTTCACTGGCAGGAACCCAGGGAGTGGTGGCAGCTCATTCGGGACAACTGGCCGGCCTACGACAGGGACATTACTCCCACCAACACCATGGGCGCCGTGGCTGAGATGTTCCGCCGCTGGCCGGGAACTGTCCGAAGCGGCCATCCGGCCAGATCCGTGGCAGCCTGGGGCCGGTACGCCGAATACATGACGGAGAACCATGACCTGTCCAACATCTTCGGGGAGGGCTCGCCCGTCGGCAAACTTTACGAGCTGGACGGCTATGTGCTGCTGATCGGCGTGGGCTATGACAAAAATACATCCCTTCACCTGGCCGATGTCCGGGCCGAGTACCCCGGCAAGCACAATACTGTGGAGAGCAGCGCGATCATGGAAAATGGCGTCCGTGTCTGGAAGTCCTATGAGACACTTTTTGTGGACGGAGAGGATTTTGTCCGGATCGGTCAGGCTTTTGAAGCATGCTGCCCCGTCGCCAAAGCCGCTCTGGGAAACGGGACAGTGACCTTCATGCGCCAGAGGGAGCTTGTGGATTTTGCGGTCAGATGGATCGGAGAGAACAGGAAATGATGAGGCCAAAGGAGCACACTTTTTTACGAAATGTCGTTGTCCTGGCTGTACCGGTGGCGCTGCAGTCCATGCTCCAGGCGTCCTTCGGCGTGGTGGATCAGGTTATGATCGGCCAGCTTGGAGGCGTGGAGGTGGCCGCAGTCGGACTGGCAGGGAAATTCACGGGGATATTCAACGTAGTGGTATCTGCTGTGGGCGCTGTAGCCGGAATCATGATTTCCCAGTATATGGGCCAGAAAAATACCGCTGAGACGCGCCGGAGCACGATTCTCAATCTGCGGGTGTGCCTCATTCTTGCCGCACTGTTCACCCTGGCCGGCGCTGCTGCTCCAAAGCGGCTCATGGGCCTTTATATCGATGACATTGTGACTGCGGAAGCGGCGGGACAGTATCTGTTTATCGTATCCGGCACCTTTTTCCCTGCGGCGGGCATCACCATTCTGTCCACCTGCCTGCGGTGCATGGAAAAAGCGGCCCTTCCGCTCTGCGCCGGGATTGCGTCCGCGGCTGTCAATACCGGACTCAACTGGATACTGATTTTCGGACGGCTGGGAGCTCCGGCTCTGGGCATCACAGGCGCGGCGCTGGCGACGCTGATTTCGCAGATTGTCTGTTTTCTGGTTGTCCTTGGGATGTATCTGAAATGCCGGGAGAGAACAGAGAGCGCCCCGGCAGGTCCCTTTGCCTGGGGCCAGTATCTGTCCATGCTGCTACCGCTTCTGGTCAGTGAATTTATGTGGATCTTGGGTGAAAATGTGTACGCGGGCATTTACGGGCACATGGGCACCGATGCCAGCGCCGCCATGACGCTGACGAATCCTGTGCAGTCCCTGGCACTGGGAGCTTTGTGCGGCCTGAGCCAGGCCGCGGCGATCCTCATCGGCAAGCGCCTTGGCGACGGGGAGCGGGAGGCGGCCTACAAGGAGGCAAAAAAACTGCTGCTTTACGGTTTGACGGGTTCCCTCCTGCTGTCTGTGGTGATTTTCGTTATAAGCTCCTGGTATGTGCGTATTTTCAGGGTGGAGGCCGGCATCCGGGAACTGACGGCACAGATCCTCATCGCCTACGCTGCAGTCATGCCTTTTAAGGTGCTGAATATGATTATGGGCAGCGGCATCCTGCGCAGCGGCGGAAAAACAACATATGTCATGGCCATCGACCTGATGGGCACCTGGCTCTTCGGCGTCCCGCTGGGCCTTCTCACTGCTTTCGTGTTACATTGGTCCATTCCCGTGGTCTATTTTACTCTGTCGCTGGAGGAGTGTATCCGCTTTGCTGTTTCCCTCATCGTTTTCAGGCGCCGCGGGTGGATGAATCAGCTCCGGGCGTGACAGTTCACAAAGCGTTTGAAGTGAACCATGAAAAGGATTATAATTGCAAATGATGAAAACAAGGGGGAAATCCAGCATGAAAAACAAAAAACGTTTCACCAGTGATCACACAATCCTTGCCTGTTTTGTTGGGTACATCGTTCAGGCGATTGTCAATAACTTCGTTCCGCTGCTGTTTTTGACCTTTCACGCCGCATATGGGATTCCCATGACAAAAATTACACTGTTGATCACCTTTAATTTTGGCCTGCAGCTGCTGATCGATTTGTTGTCCGCCGGATTTATCGACCGGATCGGGTACCGGGCAGCGGCGGTTCTGGCACATATCTGTGCAGCGGCGGGATTCCTTCTCCTGACCGTCCTGCCGGACCGTATGGGGGATCCTTTTATCGGCCTGCTGCTGGCAGTGATGATTTATGCGGTTGGCGGCGGCCTGCTGGAGGTGCTGGTAAGCCCCATCGTGGAGGCGTGCCCGACAAAGCATAAGGAATCCGCCATGAGTCTGCTGCACTCCTTTTACTGCTGGGGACATGTGGGCGTGGTGCTGCTTTCCACCCTGTATTTTCATCTGTTTGGCATTGAGAACTGGAAAACGCTTGCCCTGTGCTGGGCGGTGCTGCCGCTGCTGAACGCCCTGTTTTTTACGCAGGTGCCCATCGCTTCCCTGATAGGGGAGGATGAAAAAGGGCTGTCGCTGGGAGAATTGGCAGGGATGCGGTCGTTCTGGATTCTGATGCTTTTGATGACCTGTGCAGGCGCAAGCGAGCAGGCGGTCAGCCAATGGGCATCCACTCTGGCCGAGATGGGTTTGGGCGTGGAGAAAACCGTGGGCGATCTTGCCGGACCTTTATCATTTGCCCTGTTTATGGGAACCTCCCGGGCATTATATGGGAAATTCGGAGAAAAGATTCCGCTGGAGCGGTTTATGCTGCTCAGCGGTATCCTGTGCGTGTGCAGTTATCTGCTGATTGCGCTTTCCCCGGTTCCGGCGCTGGGATTTGCGGGCTGCGCCCTGTGCGGATTTTCGGTGGGCATTCTCTGGCCGGGTACCTTTAGCCTTGCTTCCGCAAAGATGCGCCGGGGCGGCACACTTCTTTTCGCGCTGCTGGCGCTGGCCGGGGATCTGGGCTGCAGCGGCGGGCCAACCTTTGCCGGCGTCTGTGCGGACCTGGCAGGAGGCAGTCTGCAGAGAGGCATCCTCTGCGCTGCCATTTTCCCTCTGTTTTTGATGATCGGACTGCGTATGCTGAGAAAAGGTTCATGACCCTTTTCCTCCCATGTGCATGGCATCGCGTCCATGATCGCTACATCCATGACCGCCATAGCGGTGTTTGCGTTTTGCGGCAGATGGAGAGACAGTAAGCGGAATAAAAAATATTTTCGCTGATTGCAGAAGCATCTTTTCAAGAAAGGGATCAAAGTGAAAATAAAATGAATGATATCAACAAGACCATAATTGATGCTGTTATAAAAAAGGCGGAGGCATTGTGTCCGGATTCTCTGGCGTTAATTGGCATATATGGTTCCGCCACTACAGGAGATGAGCACAAAAAATCCGATCTTGACTTAATGATTTTGATCAATGACAAAAATGGGCGGGTACTGTCCGACGGATTCATATTGGATGATATTGATGTAGGATATGATTTTTACTGTACCACCTGGGATATGCTTGAAGGAGATGCGCAATGTAACCATGCGCATTTATCAAGACTGTTCGATTCAATGATTGTTTACTGCAAAGATCAAAGCTTCTTAAAGAGACTGGATGAGATCAGGAGAAAAGCAGCAGAGACTCTTGCATCAGACAGACGGTATGAAAAAGCTGACAGTGCATATTGTGAATCAAAAAAGAAATTTGCCGAGTCCTATCTTACGGAATCTCTGGCAAAAGTCAGAGAGTGCGCAGGGGCTGTCATTATGCTTATTGAAGATGCTGTAATGTTATATAAAGGCTGGTATTTCAGGAAAGCAACTAAAAGAACTTTTGATGAGTTAAAACAACTGCCATAGTACTACAGGATACTGTAAAGAGACACTGGAAAAAAACATCCGCTGCTGACTGATTTCGACAAATTTCATAAGGAAAATACAGTATAATGATTGCATAATTCCGGCCGGATGAAGTATAATTAAGGAGGAACAGAAAATTATGCAGAATACTGTCGTACCCAACCGAAAATACAAGGACGGGCTGTTTGCCTATATTTTTCATGAGAAAAAAGCGCTTCTCTCTCTGTATAACGCCATCAACGGAAGCAGTTACACAGATCCCGAGGAACTGGAGATTTACACGATGGAAGGCTTTATCTATATG
Source organism: uncultured Lachnospiraceae bacterium (assembly GCA_947626985.1). GTDB lineage: Bacteria > Bacillota > Clostridia > Lachnospirales > Lachnospiraceae > Blautia_A. The sequence continues at coordinate 11,947 of CANQUG010000088.1, forward strand.
GGGAGGAAAAACGATCTGTCCTTTCTGATTGATTCGCATCTGGCCGTGTTCGAACACCAGAGCAGCTACAATCCCAATATGCCGCTCAGAGGTTACATATATATGGCGGATGCTCTGAAGAAATACATTGCGCTGAACCATCTGGACATTTATTCCAGCAGGCTGCTGGAACTTCCTACGCCCCGGTATTATGTTTTTTACAACGGTCTCCGCCAGGCGGAGGATGAAATCATTTTGTGTCTGACAGACAGCATGAGGGGTGAAGATGCGGCGGAAAGATCCTGTGCGCAGTTTAAAGCTCATATGATCAATATCAATCAGGGACACAGTCCGGCGCTCATGGAGAAGTGCCCGCTTTTATATGAGTATTCTTATTTCGTGGCGTCGGTAAGGAAATATATGAAGGAGGAAGTTTCCCGGATGGAAGCGGTAGACCGGGCGGTGAAGGAATGCATCGGGAAAGGTATACTGGCGGATATTTTGCGTGCTCACAGAGCGGAGGTGACGGAAATGCTGCTGCAGGAATATGATGAGGAGTTTCATATCTCGTGTGAGAAGAAGATCAGTTTTGAGGATGGAGTGAGACAGGAGAAAGCGCGGACGGATGAAGCGCGCCGGGAAGCAGAGGAAGCGCGTCAGGAAGCGGATAAAGCGCGTCGGACAGCAGATGAAGAACACCAGAAAGCAGAAATTCTTACTCAAAAACTTCGTGGAAATTCGGAGGAGGAAATTGCCGCTGTTCTCCATTTGCCGATAGAGACAGTACAGGAATGTATAGAGAATGCATTAGGGGATAAAACCTGAAAGGACAGATGAAAGAATATGCAGACAGAAAAAAATCCTGTACACCTTGATATGTACGGCTGTCCAAACCGTTTCCGACACTATTGGATCGGATATTAAAATAAGCTTACGAAAGATTATAATAAGGGCTGTTGGAAATGGATAATCTCTTTTTCAACAGCTTTTTTATATGGGTAGAAATGTATCTTTTCCCGGAATGGATTTTTCGGCTCGCAGATGAATGGTGGATTTAGTACTGCAGGAGATTGTATTTATACGATTGAAAGCCGGGGATGTTTTTGATATACTTAACGAAAAAAATTGGTGGAGCAGGATATAAATGAACAGAGGCGGATGGAGGATGATGTTACATGGATTGTAAAGATGCAATTTTTCGGTTGAATACGAATTCTCCATTTGTATAGCACTATTTGCAATAATCTTTATTATAGCTGCCATCAGGATTGTGACTGATCATACTATCTTCATTCAGTGGCATACCGCAGCATTAACAAAATGGAACATAACAAACATATATCAATTTTGAACATAATATAGGTTGAATTTATCCTGGAATTAACGTATACTATCACCATAAAAACGATGCGGAGGTATATGCAATGACAATAGATACGAATACAATGGATTCAATTACAGAAGCGAATCAAAACTTTTCAAAAGTAGCCAGACTGGTGGATGAGCATGGAACAGCAGTTATCCTGAAAAACAATGTTCGCAGATACCTTGTGATTGATTTCAGTAAAGCCGAATCAGAATGTGAAGCAGCGGATGAGGATGTATTAAACATATCAAAATGATTATTGGCAAAGAATAAGGAAGCATACGAGGTACTGGCTCGATGATCAGATTGACTAAGAAACAAATTTTAATACTTCATTCTCAGTTAATCGAGCTTTACGGAGGCTGTGATGGAATCAGAGATGAGAGACTGCTTGAATCGGCATTGGAGAGTCCTTTTCAATCTTTTGACGGCCAGGAATTATATCCCGGCATTCAGGCAAAAGCAGCGCGTCTATGCTATGGACTGGTAAAAATCATGCAATGATAGACGGTAATAAAAGGAAATCCACACAGCCCCTTTTACATAGCTGGAAGCCAGGCGGAGGCCCAAAT
>CANQUG010000089.1 GCA_947626985.1 uncultured Lachnospiraceae bacterium
TCCCATACTTCCTGTGCCTCTGCCCAGAAGCCGTCTGCCGCTTCCTGTGCACTTTCGAAATTGCCGTTGTAGAGACCCTGGAGGTAATCTCTCTCCAGTACGTCGGAGATTTCCTCATTGGCGCTGGGCTCTGCCGGGCTGGAATTCTTGGCGTCCTCGAAGGAGCCGATCAGGTCGATAAAGCTGTAAACCTTTGCGGTGGCCGCGTCGGTCAGCTCGGTATCTGCCTGCAGGGCTTCCAGAACTGCGCTGTTGATGGAAACACCGCGCTCGCAGTTAAGGATCTTGTTGGCTTCGATGCTGTTTACCCAGAAGTTGATGAAGTTGGCGGCGATGTCTTTCTTTTCAGAACCGGAGTAAATGCTCATTTCCTGAGAAGAACGAACCACCATGCCGGACTGTCCGTCGGGATATACTCTCGGGATCGTGGCAAGCTCCAGTTCGATTCCGCTCTCTGCGGCGGCGTTGCTCAGAGCCTGGAACTGATTGGAGGAGAGCATAACCATAGCGGCGTCGCCGAATGCGATCCAGTCTGCCTCGATGTTGTCGCCGATTTCATTCTGGATACCCCAGTCGCCGATGCATCCTTCCTTCATCAGGGTGTCAAGAAGGTCGATGATGTAGGCCATAGGCTCGGTGTCGCCTTCAAACGCAAAGTCGGAGCCGTCCATGGCGTAGAAGTTGTAGCCTTCCTTCCACTGAGTGATTACGCTGTAAACCAGGTTGTTGTATTCGATAGTGGTAATGGCCGGATTTCCGGTCTGCTCGGTGATGGTACGGCAGGCTGACGCGAAGTCGTCCCATGTCCAGTTTTCGGCGGGAAGGGGCACGCCGCACTCCTCGAAGATGGCCGGGTTGTACGCGAAGCATCTTGCGTTGGTACCGTTGGAAATACCGGTGATGTCATTGTTCGCCATATTGATGGTGGTAGCCAGCATGGTGTCGGAGATGTTGCTGGTATCGATGGTTCCGTTTTCCACATACTCGTTCAGAGGATAGATGGTGTCGTAGTAGGTCAGCCAGTTGTTGCCCATCTGGAATACGTCCGGAAGCTCTCCGCCGGCCATTTTGGCCTGGAATAAGGTCCAGTAGCTGCCGCCGTCTGCATATTCGTATTCAATATCAAGACCGGTCAGCTCTTCATACATTTCGATGACTTTGATGGTCATCTGGTGACGGGTATCGGAACCCCACCACATCATGCTTAAGGTTTCTCCTGAGTAATCCGGCCATTCATAGTTCGGGTCGTTTACATCGTTGGTCGCGGCTGGAGCAGCGTCGTCCGCAGCGGGAGCTTCCTCCTCCGCGGCATCTTCAGCGGGAGCTTCTTCCTCTGCAGCATCCTCCGCAGCAGGAGCTTCTTCTTCCGTGGCGGCTTCCTCCTCCGCCCAGACCGGCGCAACCGAAGTTGCGATCATGGTGCCGGCTAACATCAGTGCAAACATTTTTTTCTTCATTTTCGTTCCTCCTTTTATAAATGTTTATAATGATGTAGAGAAGAACTTTGTACATTGTGACTATGCAAATTCTTCTAATCAATATACAATTAGTCTACCATTTATAAAAAGAGTTGTCAAATAGTATTCAAAAATTCAAAAATTGTACGAAAGTACTGAAATTTAACTAAACACGAAGTTTTACGCTGTTCCAGCGCTTCCGGTAGGCCGTCCCGGCCTGAAATGGCGGGATGCGGGGTCATTGGAACCCAGCTTCCGTTCCATTCGGCGCAGAAGTACGACAAAACAGATTCCATGGATCGTTCCGGTCAGCGCCCAGGATACCGGATAGGAGATGTACAGGGTTTCCAGCGTGCGGTTCATGGCGAATACGGTGTAGATCCAGATGACGCGGAAGGCGCAGGCGCCAGATATGGACACGATCATCGGAGGTATGGAATAGCCCATGCCTCTCAGGCCGCCCACGAATGTATCCATCATGCCGCAGAGATAATACGTAGTGAAAATGATCTGCATGCGGATCATACCGTAGCGGATCACCTCAGGTTCCGAGTTATAGATGCGCAGAAGCGTCGGACCGATGGACAGTCCGCCCAGGCTCATCGCTGCGCCTATCAGCAGTACCAGTCCTTCGCAGTACAGCATGATCCGGGTGATCCGTCTGAAGTTCCGGACGCCGAAGTTCTGGCTGGTAAAGCTCAGCGCAGTCTGGTAGAAGGAGTTCATGGCCGTGTAGATGAAGCCCTCGATGTTGCTGGTAGCGGTATTTCCCGCCATTGCCAGGGAGCCGAAGGAATTTACCGACGACTGGATCAGCACATTGGAGACGGAGAACACCGCTCCCTGCATTCCTGCAGGCAGACCGATGCGGACAATGCTCATCAGCTTGCTTTTGGTCACACGCAGTTTCCGGGGCTCGATCCGGTAATCCGCATCCGTCTTTATCAGGCAGCGGACCACCAGCACCGCGGAGATACACTGGGAAATGCAGGTCGCCAGGGCCACGCCCGCCACATCCATGTGGCAGACGATGACGAAAAACAGGTTCATCACCGCATTGACCACTCCTGCCGTAAAAAGGAAATACAGCGGACGCCGGGTGTCGCCCACGGCTCTCAGGATGGCGCTTCCGAAGTTGTAGATCAGCATCGCGGGCATTCCTGCGAAGTAAATCCTCATATAAAGAACAGACAGAGGCAGCACATTGTCGGGAGTCCCCATCAGCGTCAGGAGGGGATTCGACAGTACGAAGCCCAGCACGATCAGAATGACGCCGCCTACCGCCGCTATCACCATGGAGGTGTGGACGGTTTCTTCCAGATCCAGCTTCTTCTGGGAAGCGAAATATCTGGCTACAAGAACATTGGTACCGATGGACAGGCCGATGAACAGGTTGACCAGAAGGTTGATCAGCGCCGAGGTGGACCCCACCGCCGCCAGGGATTCGCTCCCGGCGAAACGCCCCACAACCACGATGTCTGCCGCGTTAAAGAGAAGCTGCAGGATTCCTGACAGCATCAGCGGCACCGCGTACACGATAATCTTTGAAAAAAGCGGCCCATTGCACATATCCATCTCATAAGATTTCACTGGTTTACTATGGGTTTTCATAGATTTTCCTCGTCCTTTCAGCGCCTGTATTTTATTTTGTCCGGCGCGCTTTCACGATTATAGCACCTCTGGCGTACGTTGCAAGTGTTTTTTGCAGTGTTTTTTACGGACGTCCTGAGGATGAATTTTGGGCGGACAAGCTGGACACGGCAGACATATGAGGATATAATGATGCCAGGGTCAAAAGTCCGAATCCATGGCATGTTTACATGCCGGTGGATGAAGGACTTGATGATCTGTATGGCATTTTTGAACTTTAACATCAATATGTCTGTCAAAGAGAACAGTGCGCGGCAGGATAAAAGAGAAAGGCTTCCGCAGAAAAGAGTGTTTGGTATGGATCATCATTCGGACAGGAAATATGAATCGTTTAGAATTCCGGAGCATTCTCCCCACAGAGAAAAGGACAGTCCGGCTCCGGCGGCACGGACAGACGGGGCTTCGCGGAACCATCCGCAGGACGGCCTGTTTTATGAAATCGAATATGACGCGGCTCCCTGGCCGGGCGTGGGCAAATATGTTCTGAAATCTGCCGCGGTCCAGCCGCCTCCCCGGGACGAGATCCGGGAGCGGTTCGCCCGCATGCGGGACATTGCCCGGGGGAATACCTCCTGGTATTCCGGCAGCAGCCGGTTTTACGACAGCAGCATACAGAGAGAAAAAGGGAGTATTTTTTATAAACAGGCGATGTTTATGAAAGACTTTGAGGATGATTATGACAAATCCGTTCCCTATTCTTCTTATGATCCTTTTTACCAGATGATGGGATATGAGCAGCTGCGGACGTACTTTACCTGGCGGACGAAGATCAGAAGGGGCGTTGTGGAGGAGAACTCCGTATCCTATGCCTTTCTTTATATTTATGAGCTGCTGAATAATATAGGAGTGAAGGATCCCTCGGATGGTCTGGAGAAGCTGATGTTTTTCTGGAAAACGTTCCGGGAATACGATCAGACGATCGATAAGTATATGGTGAGGTGGCTGAAGGATTACCATGTCTATTATGAACTGCCTCATTCCTTTAGGGAATTTGTGACGGAGCATAATCTGGAAAGCTGCTATCCGCAGATCCTGAAATCCGGCGATGATTTTGACCTGATGTGTTCCGTGTCGAAGTATGATCTCAGGAAATCTGTTTTTTATACGGAGGACCGCAGGGAGCTGATCCGAAACTGTTTTTCTTATACGACGGAGAGAGTACGGCAGGCGTTTCGTGACGCCGGTATGGATTATGACGAATACATTTTTTTATCTCCCGGCAGTATGTCAGTATGGACGCCCTTTCAGCACGCGCTGTTTTTTCCATGGTTAAGACAGCCGGACCGGCGGGTGGTTCTGTCTGAAAGCGAGATTTACGTGTGCAGTCAGAACACCTGGAGATTTCATAAAACCATTATCTCGGAAAGCGGCAGGAAGCTTTTGGGGTATGTCATGAAGCAGATGGAAGCGGTTCTGCGGAAAATCACGAAATATAAATATTCCATCACGGCGGGCATCCGTGTGGTGAATCCTGCGACGGTGACGATCCTGGCTGCGGAAGGGATTTCCCTGGAAGAGCTGATCACGGAGGCCGTGAAGGAGTTTTACCGGGAGGCAACGAGGACTGTCGTCAGAGTGAATCCCGCCGCGCTTGATAAAATCCGGAGGGAGGCGCTGGTTACTCAGGAAAAACTCACCGTAGAAGAGGATGGGCTGCCGGAAGAGCCTGCGTTGCCGGAAGAACTCCCCATATGGAACGGGAACGGCACAGAGAGCGACGAACCCTGGGCAGAATTCCGGGCTGCCCTGAACGGCGCGGAGCTTGGGGCCCTGGAGGTGATCCTGAACGGAGAAACCGATCTGAAACAGTACGCGGACCGGCAGGGAATCATGGTGGAGGTGCTGGCTGACGGAATCAATGAGAAGGCGATGGACGCTTTGGGAGACAGTATTCTGGACGAGGAATTTGAAATATATGAAGATTACGCAGAGCAGGTAAAGGAAATGGTGAGGAAATGATGAACCGAAAAGTACCCCCAAGAATAGCCGGTATTCTGATCAATGCCCTGAAGGGCGGCGTCGTGCCCCGGACGGGTCTGGAATACATTACCGTCGGGCGGACGCAGGAGATCGCGGCCATCCTTCATGATATCGAGCTGATCCAGGAGGGAGGAGCGTCCTTCCGCTTTATTGTGGGAAAATATGGAAGCGGCAAGAGCTTTCTGCTCCAGACCATACGAAATTACGCCGCCGGGAAGGGATTCGCGGTGGTGGACGCGGATCTCTCGCCGGAGCGCCGGTTCGCCGGGACGAAGGGGCAGGGACTGGCTACCTATAAGGAACTGATTATGAATTTGTCCACCAGATCCAAGCCTGATGGAGGGGCCCTTCCCCTGATTCTGGAAAAATGGATTTCCGGAATTCAGACGTCGGTGAAAACACAGTGCGATGCGGACGGAGCCCTGTTTGACCAGCTTGTGGAAAAGGAGATCTACAGGGTGGCCGGTTCCCTGGAGAGCATGGTAAATGGATTTGAATTTGCCAAGGCGGTGGTCCTGTACTGGAGGGCCTACCGGGAAGACGACGAAGCCATGAAATCCAATGTGCTGAAATGGTTCCGGGGAGAGTACGGCACCCGCAGAGAGGCGAAGGAGACTCTGGGGATCAATTTTATTGTGACAGATGAGACCTGGTATGATTTTCTGAAGCTGTTTGCCGCATTTCTGGTGGGAGCGGGATATAAAGGGCTCCTGGTCGTGATCGACGAGCTGGTGAATATTTATAAGATTCCCAATTCCATCACGAGAGCCAATAATTATGAAAAAATCCTGACCATGTACAATGATGTTCTCCAGGGAAAGGCCAGGCATATCGGCTTTTTGATGGGCGGGACCCCTCAGTGCATCGAGGATCGGTACAGGGGAGTTTTCAGCTATGAAGCCCTGCGCTCCAGGCTGGCGGAGGGGCATTTTGCCACGGCGGAGCTCCGGGATCTGTCGGCCCCCATTATCAGACTGCAGATGCTTTCCCAGGAGGAAATGTATATTCTGGTGGAAAAGCTGATGGATATCCATGCTCAGCTGTATCATTATGAGCCTTCTCTGACGCAGGAGGATCTGGTTTATTTTCTCACGGTGGAATATAACCGGGTGGGTGCGGAGTCCCATATCACGCCCCGGGAGATCATCCGGGATTTTATAGAACTGCTCAATATTCTGTATCAGAATCCTCAGAAAAGCGTTTCGGAAATTCTGGGGGACAACAGCTTCGAGATGGCGAAGGGCGGAACGGAGGACGGGATCCGGGAGGAATTCTCGCAGTTTGAAATTTAAGTAAAGAAAAAGGGAAACAATCGGAGGAAACATGGACGTATTCAGCAGGCTGGCGCCTTTTATTCAGGATTTTATCTATCAGAACCATTGGGAAGAGCTGCACGGCAACCAGGTGGCGGCGTGCGAGGTGATCTTTGATACCGATGAGAATCTGCTGCTTTCGTCAGGAACTGCCACCGGCAAGACGGAAGCGGCGTTTTTGCCGGTGCTGACGGAGCTGTATCAGAACCCTTCCCGCTCCGTGGGAGTTCTGTATATCTCTCCCCTGAAGGCCCTGATCAACGATCAGTTTAAACGGCTGGAACAGCTTCTTCTGGATTCTCATATCCCAGTGACAAAATGGCACGGAGACGCGTCCGTTACCCAGAAAAACAGGCTGCTCAAACATCCGGAGGGCATCCTGCAGATTACGCCGGAATCCCTGGAGAGTCTGCTGATTCATAAACGGGGCGCCTGTCTCACCATGTTTTCGGATCTGCGCTTCGTCATTATTGACGAAGTGCATTATTTTATGAGGGACGACAGAGGGATTCAGCTTCTCTGCGTGCTGGAACGCCTGAAGCAGCTGACGGGGGTAAATCCCAGAAGGATCGGCCTGTCCGCCACTCTGGGAGATGTATCCCTGGCGGAACAGTGGCTGAATACAGGGACAGGCAGAATCTGCGAGTCGCCTGTCACCGAAGAGGGGAAAAAGCGGATCGGCCTGCATGTGGAGCGTTTTGTAAATTATGCGGATAAACGGGACGTAATAGAGAGAGACGCTCTGGGGAATGTGATTCAGGACAATTCCGGCGGAGATATGGGAAACCGCGAGCATTATGAGTATCTTTTTCAGCATACGCTGGATAAAAAGACCATTATTTTTGCCAACAGCCGGGAAGAAATCGAGCTTGTGATGGCGAATCTCCGGGAAATTGCCTTAAGGAAAAAGGCGCCGGACGTGTATCGGGTCCATCACGGCAATGTTTCGGCCCTGCTCCGGGAAAGCACGGAGGATGAAATGAAATCCGGCGACGAAAAGATCGTCACCGGGGCGACGGTTACCCTGGAGCTGGGGATCGATATCGGTTCTCTGGATCAGGCGGTGCAGATCGGAGCTCCCCTGAGCGTTTCCAGCTTCGCCCAGAGGCTGGGACGCTGCGGACGCCGGGGACAGATTCCCCAGCTTCTGTTCACCTTTGTGGAAGACCTGAAGGTGAATTCTTCGGACGAGCTCGGCCCCATTAACTGGGAGTTTTTGCGGACGATCGCCATTATCGAGCTGTATATCCGGGATCACTGGATCGAACCCATTCCGCCTAAGCATCATGCGTATAATCTCCTGTATCATCAGACCATGAGCTGCCTGAAGAGCAATGGGGAAATGTCTCCTGCAGGCCTTGCCCAGGCCGTTCTTAGTCTGGAGCCCTTCCGGTATATCTCCCAGGTGGATTACAGGTATCTGCTCAGGCATCTGCTGGAAATTCAGCAGCTGGAGCGCACGGAAAACGGAGGTCTTCTCATCGGGAGAGAAGGGGAAAAGGTGGTGAACAGCTATAAATTTCTGACGGTGTTCCTCGCTCCGGAATATTTTCTCGTGAAGGATGGAAACCGGGCCATCGGCACGGTGGACAAGCCCTATCCGGTGGGGGTCCGTTTTGCTCTGGCGGGCATGTCCTGGGAAACCGTGGACATTAATGTAAAGTCCAAGGTTATTTTTGTAAAACGAGTGCGGGGAATTTCGGTTGTGGACTGGGACGTGGATTTTGATGTGGAGCTTCATACCGTTCTGGTGCGCAAGATCCGAAGCGTTCTGGAATCGGACGACAGCTATTTATATCTCAGTGAAAGGTGCAGGGAACGTCTGAGCGAGATCCGGTATATCGCCAGAAACAGCGGCATTCTCCACCAGCCCGTGACGCCGCTGTCCGATAAAAAGTACGCTGTTTTTCCATGGGTGGGAACGCGCCAGCTGTTCAGCCTGCATTATGCCCTTCTTCAGAGGAAGATCAGGAGCAGGCTGCTGTGGCGCAGCTGCATATATCTGGAGGTGGTTTTCGGCGGTTCCGGGGAAGAACTGGAAAATATTATTAAGGATATCGTCCGGTCTGATCCGGATCCGGATACGCTGCCTCTGCCGGATAAAATTCAGGTGCGGGGAAAGTACAATGAGTTTGTGCCGGCGGAGCTGCTGCGGAAACAGTTTGTGGAGGATTATCTGGATTTCGAGGGACTGCGGGAAAATATCATCTTATAAAATGTCGGATTTCTGAAAATAAATAACGTGGTATTGTGGAGCGGACAAGGATACAATAGAAGAAAAATATACTGTTCGCGAAACGAGCGATAGAAGAAAAATATACTGCCCGTGAGACGAACGGCGGAAAAATATCACGGAGGACACCGAAATGAAGATTACTCAGATGAGAGTTAACCACGTGGAGAAGCCTCTCGGTTTTCAGATCACTCCCGCAAGCTTTTCCTGGAAGGTGCAGGAGAACGGGACGGCGAAGAAGCAGAAATACGCCCAGATCAGAGTGTATAAGGGAACAGAGCTTATTTTTGACAGCGGCGCACAGGAATCCGCGGACAGCCTGGATTACTGCGCGGAGCTGGCGCTTTCCCCCAGAACCCGTTACCGCTGGACGGTGGAGGTCACCGGGGACAACGGTGAAACCGCTCTGGGCGAAAGCTGGTTTGAGACGGGAAAGATGGATGAAGCCTGGAGCGGAAAGTGGATCACGCCTGATCTGGACAGCAGCATCCAGCCTGCCCTGAGGAAAACCTTTACTCTGGAAAAGAAAACGGATAACGCCCGGCTCTACCTCTGCGCCCTGGGCGTTTATGAATGCTATATTAATGGAAAAAAGGTCGGAAAGGAATATCTGGCTCCCGGCTATCACTCCTATGATTTCCATCTTCAGGCTCAGACATATGATGTGGCGGAGTATCTGAAGGAGGGAACCAACGAGCTGGTTATCTGGATCGGGGACGGCTGGTTCCGCGGCCGTCTGGGATTCGACGGCGGCTATACCAATCTTTATGGAAATAAAGCATACGCCATCGGGGAGCTTTATGTGGATGAAGTCCTTACCGTATGTACTGATGAAACCTGGCAGTGCAAATCCTCTCCGGCAGTGTTCAGCAATATCTATGACGGAGAAATCTATGACGCCCGTCTGGAGGATGCACTGACATCCGGGGAAGACTGGAAGGGCGTGACTGCGGAAGCGCCTGACAGATGCGGCTCTCTGTGTGATCGTTACAGCCTTCCCATTGTGAAGAAGGAGACGTTCACTCCGACGGAAATTCTCCATACGCCCAAAGATGAGATCGTGCTGAATTTCGGTCAGAATCTCACCGGCTGGGTGGAGTTTGACTGCTGTATTCCCGAGGGCTTTCAGATTCGTCTCACCGCTTCCGAGATCATGCAGGACGGCTGCTTTTACCATGAAAATCTGAGGACCGCAAAGACGGAATACACCTATATTTCCAGCGGGAAAGCCGCTCATGCAAGACCGCATTTTACCTTTTACGGTTTCCAGTATATGAAGGTGGAGTACTTAAATGAAGCGGGAGAAATTCTCTCCAATTCCGGAGAGACAGAGAGCTGGAGGCCGGATCTCAGGACGTTTGCCGCTTACCATCTGCGCAGTGATTTTGACCAGATCGGAACCATAGTGACCGGTGTGGAAAAGGTGAATCAGCTCTTTTCCAACGCCCTGTGGGGACAGAAGGATAACTTCCTGGACGTGCCCACGGACTGTCCCCAGCGGGATGAGCGTCTGGGCTGGACCGGGGATGCGCAGGTATTCTCCGAAACTGCCTGCTACAATATGTTTGTGCCTGCCTTTTACCGGAAATATCTCTGGGATATGCGGGCGGAGCAGAGTATTCTGGGAGGCTCCGTGCCCAACGTGGTGCCCCGCCTGAAAGAGGGAATGGTGGCGGAACACGGCTCCTGCCCCTGGGGAGACGCGGGAGTGGTGATTCCCTGGAATACCTATCTTCACTATGGAAGCAAAACTCTTCTGAGAGAATGCTACCCCGGCATGAAGGCCTGGGTGGACTGCCAGAGAAAGAAGGATGAGGCAGTGGAAGGACCTCATCTTGTGAAGGATGGTTTCCATTTCGCGGACTGGCTGGCTCTGGATAACGATCAGCCCGGACCCTTCGGCGCTACGGATCCCCTGTATATTGCCAGCGCTTATTATTACCGCTGCGCAAAGAGCGTGGCGGAGGCCGCCGCGGTTCTTGGATATGAGGAGGACGCGGGCGAGTATGCCGGACTGGCGCGGGACATTCTGAAAGCGATCCAGGATAAATATTTTGATGAAGAGGGTCTTTGCACCTCAAAGACGCAGACCGGTTCCGCTCTTGCCATTGCTTTCGGACTGAATCCGGAGAAGGCGGAAAAGGGAGCGGAGGGAAAGGCTCTCCGCACCAGAGTGGAAGCCAATGCCAACCATCTGAACACAGGATTTGTGGGTACTACCATTCTCTGTCCCGCCCTTACCGGCAGCGGGAGCAACGATACTGCGGTGACCCTGCTCCTGAATGAGGATTTCCCCAGCTGGCTGTACTGCGTGAATCTGGGAGCCACTACCATCTGGGAGCGGTGGAATTCCGTTCTGCCTGACGGCCATATCAGTCCTGAGGGAATGAACAGTCTGAACCATTACAGCTACGGAAGCATTGCGGCGTGGATGTACGGCAGTCTGGGCGGGCTCCGTCCTCTGAAGCCCGGCTTCCGGAAAGCGGTGATCGAGCCTCATGCGGACAGACGTCTGGGCTCCTTCTCCTGCGAACTGGATACCAGCGCGGGGCTGTATAAGAGTGCCTGGAGGTATCAGGAGGACGGAAGCGTCATGTATGAGATCGAGGTGCCCTTCAATGCGGAGGCGGAGCTGATCTTAAACGGAGAGACCAGAATTCTGGAGGCAGGAAGGTATGTATTCTGAAATTCGGGGCCGTCTGCGGCGGTATTATAGAGAGGAGAACGGAAAACTATGAGCGGAAAATATGAAGATAAGATTCAGAAGCTTTTGTCGGAAATGACACTGGAGGAGAAGGCGGGGCAGCTGCGCCAGTGCGGCCCTTCCCTGGTGGGGGCTTTTGAGGTGAGCTTTGAGGAGCTTCTGGACATGATGTTTGACGGAAGGATCAGCCAGGAGGAATTTAATCGTCTGATGGGTACGGCGAAACAGGACTTCCGTGAGGAGGATTTAAAGGCCGGAAGGATGGGCTCCTACAATGGAATCGGAGATGCCGCCACCGTCAATCGCCTGCAGAAGATCGCGGTGGAGGAGACACGGCTGGGAATCCCGCTGCTTTTCGGTTATGATGTGATCCACGGTTTCCGTACCGTGACTCCCATTCCCCTGGCGGAGAGCTGCGCATGGGAGCCGGAGCTCTGGGAAAAAACCGCGAGAGTGGCTGCAAAGGAGGCTACGGCGGCCGGTGTGCATATGACCTTCGCCCCCATGGTGGACGTATCGAAGGACGCCCGCTGGGGCAGGGTCAGCGAAGGGGCCGGGGAGGATGTGCTTCTGAACAGTCTGTACGGCGCTGCAAAAGTTCGGGGCTTCCAGGGCGAAGACCTGTCGGCGGAGGATTCCATGGCGGCCTGTGTGAAGCATTTTGCCGCTTACGGCGCTGCGGAGGCGGGAAGAGATTACAATCGTGTGGATATGTCCCTGCAGCGTTTGTGGGAGGAGTACCTTCCCTCCTATAAAGCCTGTGTGGAAGCCGGAGCGAGAGCAGTTATGCCTGCGTTCAATGATATCAACGGCGTTCCCTGTTCCGTGAATAAGTGGCTTCTCCGGGATGTTCTCCGCGGACAGTGGGGGTTCGACGGCATGACCGTCAGCGACGCCAATGCCATCGCAGAGTGCGTAAATCACGGAATCGCTGCGGACCGGGCCGAGGCGGCCCAAATGGCTCTGGAGGCAGGGATGGATATGGACATGACCTCTGAAGCTTATATTGAAAATGTGGTGCAGCTGGTGAAGAAGGGGGCTGTAAAAGAGGAAGTCCTTGATCAGGCCGTCGCCGATATTCTGCGGGTAAAATTTGAACTGGGTCTGTTCGATCATCCCTATAAAACCAGTGAGGAACGGGAAAAGGACGCCATGCTCAGACCCGAATACCGTGCCGTTGCCAGAGAAGCCGCGGTGAAATCCGCTGTTCTTCTGAAAAATGAAAAAGTGCTGCCCCTGAAAAAAGACGCGAAGATCGCCGTTTTCGGAGAGCTGGCCGCTGCCAGAGAGGAAATGACAGGAGCCTGGGCTATAGGAGCCGATGGAAATGACTGCGTGAGCCTGACGGATGGACTGGATGCGGCCGGAGTTTCCTATATCTATGAAGCCGGGATAAAGGACGGAGCAGTGGATGAAGCGGCCGTCGGGAAGACTGCAGGTGAAGCGGAAATTCTGCTCTGTGTACTGGGCGAGCACAAGGAACAGAGCGGCGAAGCGGCCAGCAGAGCGGATATCACCCTGGATCCCTCACAGCAGGCATTGTTTGATCTTCTCGTAAAGACGGGCAAACCGGTAGTGGTGATCCTGTTTAACGGACGTCCCCTGGCCATTCCTCAGATCGCGGAGAAGGCTGCCGCCGTTCTGGAAGCGTGGCACCCGGGTGTGGAAGCGGGAAATGCTCTGGCAGATCTTCTTTACGGAAAAGAAAACCCAGGCGGAAAGCTTACCGTTACTTTCCCCTTCGCTTCCGGGCAGTGTCCCATGTACTATGCCCATATCAATACGGGGAGACCGGGCGGGAAATCCAAGTTTACCTCCAAATATCTGGATACTCCCCTGGAGCCTGTGTACCCCTTCGGCTATGGCCTGAGCTACACTCAGTTCGCGTACAGCGGCGAAAAAATTGTGCGGAATGAGGATTCCTTCACCGTTTCCGTGAAGGTAAAAAATGTCGGTGAGAGAGCGGGGGACGAGGTGGTACAGTGCTATGTCCGGGATCCTGCGGCGAAGCGGGCGCGTCCCGTGAAGCTTCTGAAGGACTTCCTCAAGGTACATCTGGAGGCCGGCCAGGAGAGGGAAGTGGCCTTTGAGGTTCCCTTCCGCAGTCTGGGATACTATGACTGGGATATGAACTATGTTGTGGAAGAAGGAGAATATGTCTTTTATCTTGGCGGCAGTTCCGCGGAATGTCTGAGTATTCCTGCAGTTTTATAGGAAGTTTTGAGATAAGCATCTGTTTTAAACAAGATATATAACATTAAGAAGTGAATTTATAAAAATATACAAGGTGCGTTCAGGGTAAGGGCTGCCGTCTTTCGGGACGGCAGTCTTTTATACTTTGAGGGAGCCGGGATTGCTTTTTTATGAATCCTGACCTGCATTTTTTTATAAAATATAGAGGAAAATCTTAAATTTATATAAAAAAATGTCGGAAAGACGTGAAGATATATCGTGGAAAATTTGTCCGGAATCGGCTAAAATAACAA
>CANQUG010000090.1 GCA_947626985.1 uncultured Lachnospiraceae bacterium
GGCGAGATAGCTCAGCTGGCTAGAGCACACGGTTCATACCCGTGGTGTCGAGGGTTCAAGTCCCCCTCTCGCTACTTGAAAGTGCCGAAGATTCGGCACTTTTATTTTTTTGTGCTGCGTAATGTGCTGCATACAGGTTGTACCGCGGCGCATTTTATGATAAAGTGGCTGTGAGAAATTGAGGCTGAAGACGGAAAGGGGAATTTCTGTGAAAAAGAAAATGCTGTTTGTCTTTAATCCCAGAGCGGGGAAGGGAAAGATCAAGGCCCACCTGCTGGACATTGTGGACACTTTCAACAAAAGCGATTACGAGGTGATCATATACGCCACCCAGAAGTCCAGGGACGCATACGAAAAGGCGAAAGAGTACGCGGATCAGGTGGATCTCATCGTCTGCAGCGGCGGAGACGGCACCCTGGACGAGGTGGTGACGGGCATCACACAGGCGAACAGCTCCGTGGCCGTGGGATATATTCCCGCGGGAAGCACGAATGATTTTGCCAACAGTCTTTTTATGCCGAAAAATATGGTGGAGGCAGCGGCGGGGATCCTGGAGGAGACCCCCTACTTCTGCGATATCGGAAAGTTTAATAACCGGACCTTTGCCTATATTGCCGCTTTCGGACTTTTTACGGACGTGGCCTACGAGACGGATCAGGATCTGAAAAATATTCTGGGGCACGTGGCCTATCTGCTGGAGGGAATGCGCCGCCTCTTTGACGTGCAGTCTTTTCATATGAGAATACAGTCGGAGGATCTGGATATTGAGGATGATTTTATTTACGGCATGATCACCAATTCCCGGTCCGTGGGAGGATTTAAGCAGCTAACCGGAAAAAATGTGGATATGGACGACGGGCTTTTTGAGGTAACGCTGATCACCCGGCCTAAGAATCCGCTGGAGCTGCAGGAAATTATGACGGCTGTCCTCATGGCGGAGGACAATTCCAACTTGATTTATTCTTTTAAGTCAAGTAAAATTACCATTGATTCCAGCGAGGATGTGCACTGGACGCTGGACGGAGAGTTCGGCGGCGTGCATAAGCACGTCTATATCGAAAACAGACATCAGGCGCTGAAGCTGTATCTGAAGAATACCAAAAAGGAACAGAAGCTTCTGAAGGAATAATATCTCCGGAACCGCGCTGAAAGAGCCGGAACTTCAGAAAGAATCAGCTTCAGAAGGAATCAGGAAGATCAGAGACAATCCCAAAGGGGCCACAGGTTCCCCCGGGAATCACACAATCAGGACGATCCAGAAGGAGACGTATTATGGGAGAGAATATCAATGTGGTAGAAATGTTCGGGTGCGACGTGTTCAATGACTCCGTCATGCAGGCGCGCCTGCCCAAAAAAGTTTACAGAGAACTGAAACAGACCATCCAGGAGGGAAAGGAGCTTTCCCTGGAAATCGCCGACGTGGTGGCCCATGAGATGAAGGAGTGGGCCATTGAACGGGGCGCCACTCATTTCAGTCACTGGTTCCAGCCGCTGACGGGAGTCACGGCGGAGAAGCACGACGCCTTTATCAGCGCGCCTATGGAAAACGGCAGGGTTCTGATGAGCTTTTCCGGGAAGGAGCTGATCAAGGGCGAGCCGGACGCCTCCTCCTTCCCCTCGGGCGGTCTTCGGGCCACCTTTGAGGCCAGAGGATATACCGCCTGGGACTGCACCTCCCCGGCCTTTGTGCGCCATGATGCGGGAGGCGGCACTCTCTGTATTCCTACGGCTTTCTGTTCCTATACGGGCGCCGCTCTGGACATGAAGACGCCGCTTCTCCGTTCCATGGAAGCGATCAATACCCAGGCGCTGCGCCTTCTGCGTCTTTTCGGAAATACCACCTCGAAGCGGGTAACCCCCTCCGTGGGGGCGGAGCAGGAGTATTTTCTTATTGATAAGGAAAAATGGCTCCAGAGAAAGGATCTCACCTATACCGGAAGGACCCTCTTCGGCGCCATGCCTCCCAAAGGGCAGGAGATGGACGACCATTATCTGGGGACCATCCGCCAGAGAGTCTCCGCTTACATGAAAGAGGTGAACGAGGAATGCTGGCGTCTGGGCGTCGCCGCCAAGACGCAGCACAATGAGGTGGCGCCCGCTCAGCACGAGCTTGCGCCCATCTACGCCCCGGCCAATATCGCCTCCGACCATAATCAGATTATCATGCGCATACTGAAAAAGGTGGCCAGCCGCCACGGCATGCGCTGCCTTCTCCACGAAAAGCCCTTCGCGGGAGTGAACGGCTCCGGCAAGCATAACAACTGGTCCCTCACCACGGACGACGGGATCAATCTTCTGGATCCGGGCAAAACGCCCCATGAGAACATTCAGTTCCTTCTGGTCCTCACCTGCATTCTGAAGGCGGTGGACACTCACGCGGATCTTCTCCGGGAATCCGCGGCGGACGTGGGGAACGATCACCGTCTGGGAGGCAACGAGGCTCCGCCCGCCGTAATCTCCGTGTTTCTGGGGGAACAGCTGGGAGACGTGCTGGAGCAGCTGATCAGCACGGGAACCGCCACCCACAGCAAAAAGGGCGGCAGGCTGGAGACCGGGGTGAAGACCCTTCCGGATTTTATGAAGGACGCCACGGACCGGAACCGCACCTCGCCCTTTGCCTTTACGGGAAATAAGTTTGAGTTCCGTATGGTGGGCTCCCGGGATTCCATTTCCTCCTGCAACGTGGTGCTGAACACCATCACCGCGGAAGTATTCAGGGAGGTCTGCGACAGACTGGAGGGCGCCGAGGACTTTGACCTTGCGGTGCACAACATCATCAAGGAATTTGCCACGGAGCATCAGCGCATCGTGTTTAACGGCAACGGCTATGCCCCCGAGTGGGAGAAGGAAGCGAAGCGCAGGGGCCTTCCAAACCTGCCCTCCATGGTGGACGCCATTCCCGCCCTCACCACGGAAAAGGCGGTGAAGCTTTTTGAGAGCTTCGGCGTGTTCACCAGGGCGGAGCTGGAGTCCAGGGCGGAAATTCAGTATGAGATTTATGCGAAAGCTATTAATATAGAAGCGAAAACCATGATCGATATCGCTACCAAGCAGATCATTCCCGCAGTGATCCGCTATACCACGGTGCTGGCGGATTCCATCAATTCCGTGCGGGCGGTGGGAGACTACGATGTGAGCGTTCAGACGGATCTGCTGAAACGCACCTCCGCTCTGCTGAAGAGCACCAACAGCGCCATGGGCAAGCTGGCCCGTCTGGTGGCTCAGGTGCCCGGCGTTCCCGAGGGCAGGGAGCGGGCCGTGTTCTGCAGGGAAAAGGTGGTAAAAGCCATGGAAGCCCTCAGGAGTCCTGTGGATGAGCTGGAGATGATCGTGGACAAGGAAATGTGGCCCATGCCCTCCTACGGGGATCTTATTTTTGAAGTGTGACGGAGGAACGAACGAGAATGACAGAGGAACTGAAATTTTTGGAGGAACAGGAGGTTTCCCCGGGACTGATCAAAAAGGTGGAGGAATTCCGGGAACGGTACGAGGTGGCTGCGGAGGCCGTTTACAGGATTACGAAGCCTGCCATTCCCTTTTACGGAAGAGAAGTGCTGGAGATGGCCATCGCCGGACTTCTGGAGGGTGAGAACCTTCTTCTCACGGGCCCCAAGGCCACGGGAAAAAATATCCTGGCGGAAAATCTGGCTTATATTTTCGGCCGGCCTTCCTATAACGTTTCTTTTCATGTGAATACCAACAGCGGCGATCTCATCGGAACGGATACCTTCGCGGACAACGAGGTGAAGCTGCGCAAGGGCTCCATCTACCGCTGCGCCGAGTACGGCGGTTTCGGCATCCTGGACGAGATCAACATGGCGAAGAACGACGCGGTGTCCGTGCTTCACGCCACTCTGGACTACCGCCGCTCCATCGATGTGCCCGGGTATGACAAGATCGATCTGCATCCGGCGGCGCGTTTTATCGGAACCATGAATTACGGCTACGCAGGCACCAAGGAGCTGAATGAGGCGCTGGTATCCAGGTTTCTGGTGATCGATATGCCGGCCCAGACGGAGGAAACGCTGGGATTTATCTTCCGGAAAATGTTTCCCGGCGCGAGGGCGCAGGCTGTGGAGCAGTTCATCGGCGTTTTCCTGGATCTTCAGACGAAGGCCCAGAACAGCGAGATTTCCACCAAGGCGCTGGACCTCCGGGGACTTCTGGCGGCCATGAAGATCGTGGATACGGGTCTGGCTCCCGCTTTGGCGGTGCAGATGGGCGTGGTGAACAAAACCTTCGATATTTTTGAGAAGGAGATCGTGGAGGATGTGGTGAAAACCAGAATCCCGTCCTCCTGGACAAGGGAAGATGTGTATGGACAGGGATGAGTCTTTGGCTCTGGAGGATAACCGGCTGGAGCTGGAAAACCGTATCCGGAACCTTCTCTGGACGGTGAGCGGGGATTATAAGCTGGACATGAAGCCGGATGTGTCCCTGTTTCTGCGCTCGAAGGCCATCGCTCTCTACGACGGGATCAAGCAGGGCGCTCTGGCCCGGTATTATGACAAAAATCTTCTGGGGCTCTATCTGGTAAAAAAAGTGTATCTTCAGGCGGAGGAGGGCCCCCTTACGGTTCTGGCCCAGCTCTGTATCGAGGAGGCCACAGGGGAGAGGATCTGCCGGGAGAGGCCCGGGGTGCGGGAGATGCAGCGGCAGGCTTTTGAGGATATTCTGGATCAGGAATTTGAGGAGATGCCTTCCTTCGAGGATCTTCTGGGTCAGCTGAGGCTGGCGGTCCTCAGGGACCGGCTCAGCGAAGGCGGACATCGGGTGGAAAACCGCCTGGAGCGGTTCCGCAGCATCGTCTATGAGGCCAGGAATGCGGAGGATACCATGGCGCTGATCCGGGTGATCGACCGGATCTACAATGCTCTGGTGGAACCGGATTTTGAGAGGAAAAAGGGAACTCTGGAGCAGGTGCTGGCCGTCACCATGGAGGAGCTGACGGAGTACGGGTGGGAGGACTATCTCTCGGAGGAGCTGTACGAGGAAGCGCTGGAAAGCTATGTGGAGCAGCTGTCGAACCGGATGACCAGCCTGGAGGATTCCTCCGTCACGGACGAGATGGAGGAAAAACGGAAGACGAAGCACAAGGTGACGGTCCTTCCCCCGGAGGTTCTGGAGAAGGCCCACACCTATGTGGAACTGAACTACGGGCAGACCTACCTGACCCCCACGGAGGAAAAGCGCATGAATTATCTCATGTGCCGGGGAATCCACGGGGACTGCAGCCTCTATTTTACGGAGGGAATCCTGAAAAATCCCGTGAAGCGGAATTATCAGTACGAGTACGCGAAACGCCTCAGGAATAAAAATGTGTTTCTCTATCATCAGAAACACCGGATCGTGAAACGGAATATCGCCTCCCTTACGGAGCTCCTGAAAAAATCTCTGGTGCTGCGCAGCGAGACGCTGGAGGTGCTGTCCGACAGGGGTCTGATCGTTCCCTCCCGGGTGTGGCGTGTGGGCAGGAGCCGGGAGGCCAGTATTTTCCGCAGGGAGCTGAAGGGAGATTCCTCGGACTTCGTGGTGGACGTGCTCATCGACGCCAGCGGCTCCCAGATGAGAAGGCAGGGAGAGGTGGCGCTCCAGGCCTACATTATCAGCGAAGCTCTCAGCAACGTGGAGATTCCCCACAGGGTGATGAGCTTCTGCACCTTCTGGGATTATACCATTCTTCACCGTTTCCGGGAGTATGACGACCCGAGGACGGAAAATGAAAATATTTTCGATTATGTGACCTCCTCCAACAATCGGGACGGGCTGGCCGTCAAGACGGTGGGATACGGGCTTCTGGCCCGGGAGGAGGAAAAAAAGATCCTCATTGTGCTCAGCGACGGAAGGCCCTACGATGTGGTGGTGAATCGGCCCAACGCCAGGAATCCCCAGCCCTACCACGGGAGTTACGCGGTTCTGGACACGGGCACGGAGGTGCGCCGCCTGAGAAATCTGGGGGTCTGCGTTCTGGGGGTGTTTGCCGGGGAGGAGAAGGATCTGGCTTCCGAGAAGAAGATTTTCGGCAAGGATTTTGCCTATATCCGGGATATCGCGAATTTTTCGAAGATTGTGGGAAGATATCTTACCAGGCAGCTGGAGGGGTAATAGCATTTTATTAAAAAAAATTAGATTTCCTCTTTCATTTTTGGTGATTTTGTATTAAAATAACCGTAACTACCATTTAAAATTTGAGAAGGAGGATGGAAGCGGATGATATCAAATCAGGTACTTCAGAATACGTTGGAAGGGTTAAAAGAAATATCCAGGACAGAATTTTGCGTGGTTGATACGGACGGGAAGGTTCTGGCCTCCACCTTTTCAGATTTTTCCATTCAGGTTACGGATGTGCAGGCTTTTGTGGAGTCCCAGGCGGAGAGCCAGCTTGTGCGGGGATTCCAGTATTTTAAGGTATCCGACGACCACCAGCTGGAATATATTCTGGTAGCTCACGGAGAGAGCGAAGGCACTTACATGGTGGGCAAGCTTGCCGCGTTCCAGCTGCAGAACCTGATCGTGGCCTATAAGGAGCGCTTCGACAAGGACAGTTTTATCAAGAACCTTCTGCTGGATAATCTTCTGCTGGTGGATATTTATAACCGGGCGAAGAAGCTTCACATCGAAGCGGATGTGCGCAGAGTGGTTCTCATTCTGGAGATGCAGCAGGAGAAGGATCACAGCTCCATAGAGAGTGTGAAGAGCCTGTTCAGCAATAGAAACAAGGATTTCATCACCGCGGTGGATGAGAAGAGCATCATCATCGTGAAGGAGCTGGAGGAGGGAGAAAATTATCCGGAGATGGAGAACCTCTCCCGCACGATCCTGGATACGCTGGGACTGAACGGAAGCACCGGCAATCACATGGCTTACGGAACCATTGTAAACGAGCTGAAGGAGGTTTCCCGTTCCTATAAGGAAGCCCGCATGGCTCTGGACGTGGGGAAGATTTTCTTCGGGGAGAAGGATGTGATCGCCTACAGCTCTCTGGGCATCGGCCGTCTGATCTATCAGCTGCCCATTCCCCTGTGCAAAATGTTTATCCGGGAGATCTTTGACACGAAATCTCCGGACGACTTCGACGAGGAGACCCTGGTGACCATCGACAAGTTCTTTGAGAACAGTCTGAACGTGTCCGAGACCTCCAGGCAGCTGTACATTCACAGGAATACTCTGGTGTACCGTCTGGACAAGCTTCAGAAGAGCACCGGTCTGGACCTGAGGGTGTTCGAGGACGCCATCACCTTCAAGATCGCTCTGATGGTGGTGCGTTATATGAAATATATGGAGACACTGGAATATTAAAAAGTGCGTGCTGATTTGTCTACCGTCTGCGGGCGGCAGACAAATTTGCTTTTAAGAGATAAAACGAAACAAAAATAAGAAATTTATGTGAATCTCTCTAAAATCCTTGAAATTCCCGGGTGGGTATGTTACAACATTGTTACATGACTCTGAGCAGATTCTGTCGGGAGAGAGCGGGGGATTCCTCCGGCCTCCCGGCAGCATTTTTGCGGTCTGATCACAGATCAGGGGAGAGACTGAGGAGGAGACTATGATCGATCTGGTAAATGTGACCAAATCATATGGTAAGGGGCTCCCGGCTGTCAATCATGCCAATCTGCATGTGGACAGGGGAGAATTTGTTTTTGTGGTGGGAGAGTCCGGATCGGGCAAAACCACCCTGATCAAGCTGCTGATGAAGGAGCTGGACGCCACGTCCGGGATGATCACCGTGAGCGGGGAGAGGCTGGAACGGATGAAGCACCGGAGAGTGGCGAAATACCGCCGGAAGCTGGGGGTGGTGTTCCAGGATTTCCGGCTTTTGAAGGACCGGAATGTCTATGAGAACGTGGCTTTTGCCCAGAGGGTGATCGGGCGGCCTACCCGGGTGATCCGCAAGCGGGTTCCGGAAATTCTTCAGGAGGTGGGACTGGCCGGGAAGTACAGGTCCTTTCCCAGAGAGCTCTCCGGCGGGGAGCAGCAGAGAGTGGCCCTGGCCCGGGCACTGGTGAACCGCCCGGATATTCTTCTGGCGGACGAGCCTACGGGAAATCTGGATCCCCGGACCTCCGAGGAGATTATGGAGCTTCTGGAGCAGATCAATCAGAGGGGAACCACGGTACTGGTGGTGACTCATAACCGGGATATTGTGAATGCCATGAAAAAACGGGTGGTAACCATGCACGAAGGGGTTATCGTCAGCGACGAGAAGGAGGGAGAGTATCATGAGGCCCAGTACGATCTGGTTCATCCTGAAGCAGGGATTTAAGAATATCAAGAGAAACTGGATGTTTTCCCTTGCCTCCATCATCACCATGTCCGCCTGCATCTTTCTGTTCGGGATTTTTTATTCCATCGTAAATAATGTGAACAATCTGGCCCACAAGCTGGAGGCGGAGGTTCCCATCACCGTATTTTTTGACGAAGGAACTCCCGAGGAGGAGATTCAGAAGATCGGAGAGCTCATCGGACAGCGTCCGGAGGTGGACAGGATGGAATTTGAATCGGCGGACGAGGCGTGGGAGTCCTTTAAGAAAATTTACTTTGAAGACGAGGACGCCGCGGAGGGATTTAAGGACGACAATCCTCTGGTAAATTCCGCCAATTACCGCGTATACATGAAAAATATCGAGAGTCAGGGCCAGCTGGTGGCCTATATTCAGGGTCTGGATTATGTGAGGGAGGTGCGGCAGTCCCAGGAAGCCGCCAGAACATTGGGTTCTATCAACCGCCTGGTATCCTATGTATCCGTCGCCGTGATCGTGATTCTTCTGCTGATTTCCGTCTTCCTCATCAGCAATACCGTGTCTGTGGGCATTTCTGTCCGCAGGGAGGAGATCGGGATCATGAAGCTCATCGGGGCTACGGACGGGTTTGTACGCTCCCCCTTCGTTCTGGAGGGAATCCTTCTGGGAATCGTGGGCGCCGCCGTGCCTCTTGCGATTTTATATTTTGTGTACAGCGAAACGGTGTCCTATGTGCTCAGCCGGTTTAACATGCTCACGGGAATCGTGGAATTTATTCCTGTACAGACGATCTATCAGACCCTTCTTCCCATAGGGATCGCTCTCGGGATGGGGATCGGTCTGGCGGGAAGCTTCCTGACCACGAGGAAGCATCTGAAGGTATGAAAAACAGGGAATTCTGGGCCGGCGCTCTGGCGGGCGTGCTGGCCTCCGCCGCGGTGGGAGCGGGAGCGCTTCTGGGATATCTTCACGGTTTTGGCGGGAGCGTGTTGGCGGATTATGAACATGTGCGGAAGATCAGGCTGCTGGAAACGCTGATCCAGGAGGAATATCTGGGCGAGACGGAGGAAGAGCAGCTGGCGGAGGGACTGTATACCGGCCTTCTTTACGGGCTGGGAGACCCTTATTCCCGGTATTATACCGCGGAGGAATACGAAGAGGAATCCTCCAGCACCAGCGGTTCCTATACCGGAATCGGTATTTCCATGCAGAAGAACCCTGAGGGCGGCGTGGTGATTGTGGAGTGCTACGAAAAAGGCCCGGGGGATCTTGCCGGACTTCGCGAGGGCGATATTATCAGCGCCATCGACGGGGAAGACATTACGGAGTGGGGGATGGAGGATGTGGCTGCTCTGGTCCGTGCCGCCGCGGACAGCGTGACCCTCACCGTTCACCGGGAGGATGTGGAGGAGCCCCTGGAAATCCGTGTTCCCATACAGGACGTGGAGCTGCCTTCCGTGTTCCCGGAGATGCTCAATGAGAGAACCGGCTATATCCGGATCAGCGAATTTACCGGGGTTACGGAAAAACAGTACGCAGAGGCCTGGGAGGAGCTTTCCGGGGAAGGCGCGGAGAAGCTGATCGTCGATCTCAGAGGAAATCCCGGCGGCCTTCTGAATTCCGTGTGCGGCGTTCTGGACCAGATCCTGCCGGAGGGGCTGATCGTGTACACGGAGGATAAAAACGGGAAGCGGGAGGAGATGTACTCTCAGGGAGAGCATCCTCTGGAGATACCGCTGGCGGTTCTGGTGAACGAGAACAGCGCCAGCGCGTCGGAGATCTTTGCCGGAGCGGTGCAGGACTACGGGATCGGAACCATCGTGGGAACCACCACCTACGGAAAAGGGGTGGTGCAGGCCATGAGCAGACTTTCGGACGGAAGCGCCGTGAAGCTTACCGTTTCCAAATATTACACGCCCAACGGAAATTCCATTCATCAGGTGGGCATCCGGCCGGACGTGGAGGTGAAGCTGGATTCCAGACTTTTAAATAAGGATGAGATTTCCCATGAGGAGGACAATCAGCTCCGGGAAGCGCTGAAGGTTCTGGGAGAAGAGATGTGAGAACGTCCCGGGGCCTGCCGCTTTTTACGGGACGGGGAATTTCCGCGATGCGATATTACGCGGATGCAGCCGGGAATGGGATCGGGGAGGGTTTCCGCCTGAGGGCCTGAGGGCCGGGAGTGAATTTTGTGTTGCGCATTTGGCAAAAAAATGATATGATGAATTTCAGATAAATTCTGTAATTTGCGGGGAACTGAAAAATGAGAGATTATGTGATTACAACAGATAATAATTCAGATCTTCCGGAAGAGTATTATAAAGAACATGGCGTGGGCTGCACGTATCTGAGCTATTCCATGGACGGAACAGATTATACGAAAGAAACGTTTCTTCCGGTGCATGATTTTTATGAGAGGATGAGAAACGGCTCACTGCCCACCACAGCCCAGGTGAACCCTCAGGATGTGAGGGACATGATGGTGCCGTATCTTGAGGCCGGTAAGGATATCCTTCATATTGCTTTTTCTTCGGGACTGAGCGGAACCTTTCAGAACTGCTGCATCGCCGCGGAGGAGCTGAGGGAGGAATATCCCCAGAGGAGCATCGTGGTGATCGATTCTCTGGCCGCTTCTCTGGGACAGGGCCTTCTGGTGCATTTTGCCCAGCAGAGGAAGGAAGCCGGAGAGGATATGGATCAGGTCGCTGCCTGGGTGGAGGAGCATAAAAACAATCTTGTCCATGTTTTTACCGTAGATGATCTGAATCATCTCTACCGGGGCGGGAGAGTTTCCAGGACCACGGCCATTCTGGGAGGAATGCTGAATATCAAGCCTGTGCTGCACGTGGACGAGGAGGGCAAGCTCATCGCCATCGGAAAGGTGCGCGGGCGCAAAAAGGCGCTTCTGGAGCTGGTAAGGCTCATGGATGAAAAAATCGGCAGCTACAGGGAAAGCTGCGATACCATTTTTGTAAGTCACGGAGACTGCCGTGAGGAGGCGGAATTTGTGGTGGAGAAGGTAAAAGAAAAATATCCTGTCAAGACAGTGATTATCAACCCCGTCGGCGCGACCATCGGGGCGCATTCCGGACCGGGGACGCTGGCGTTGTTCTTCCTGGGAGATAAAAAATGACAGAAATGAGGGAGCTTACTTGATTAAAACGTTGGATGGTCAGGAAATAGAATCAGGAACCGGGCAGATTTTGCCGGATACTGCGGCAGAGAAAAAAACGATTTTGATCGTGGACGATGTGGAGATGAACCGCGCTATCCTCTGCGCCACTTTCGAGGATGATTATAATATTATGCAGGCATCCAACGGCGCGGAGGCTCTGGATATTATCAGGTCTCACTGCGGCGAGCTGTCCGCGGTGCTTCTGGATGTGGTGATGCCGGTGCTGGACGGATTCGGAGTGCTGGAAGAAATGAACGCTATGGGGCTGAAGAAGAAGCTTCCCGTATTTCTTATTACAGCGGAGAGTTCTCAGGACGTGCTGGCGAAGGGATATAAGATGGGCGTTATGGATATCATCAACAAGCCGATCACTCCCTTTTTCCTTGATCACCGTATCGGAAACGTGATAGAGCTGAATGATGTCAAAAACAGGCAGGACGTCATGCTGAAGGCCCAGGCTCAGGAAATTCAGGAGCTGAACAGATCCATCCTGGAGACTCTGGCCACCGCCATCGAGTTCCGGGACTGTGAGTCCGGCGAGCATGTTATCCGTATGAGCGCGGTCACTCTGATGATCCTGAAGGCTGTAAACCGTTATTATCCGGAATATGGCGTTCCGGAGGAGGAGCTTCAGCCCATCGCCGACGCTGCCATTCTTCACGATGTGGGCAAGATTGCCATTCCGGATAATATTTTAAATAAGCCCGGCAGGCTCACTGCGGAGGAGTTCGGAATCATGAAGACTCACACCCTCCGGGGCTGCGAGCTTCTGAACAGCGTGCCCAAGATGAGGCAGAACCCCATTTATGATTATGCCTATGATATCTGCCGGCATCATCATGAGCGCTGGGACGGAAGAGGTTATCCGGACGGTCTTAAGGGGGATGAGATTACCATCTGGTCCCAGGTGGTGGCCATGGCGGATGTGTACGACGCGCTGGTAAGCGAGCGTGTCTATAAAAAAGCGTTTTCCCACGAGGTGGCGGTCCAGATGATTCTGGACGGCGAGTGCGGGCAGTTTAATCCGGTGATTCTGGACTGCCTGAGAAATGTGGAGAAGGATGTCGCGGAAGCCTATAAGCATGTATAGAGGACAGAAAGCGGACGGATGCCCGGGGATTTTCCCCGGGCTTTTTGTAATTTCTTTATCTGTACTTTTTTACGGCAGGATGCTATACTGTATGGGACATCAGGCGCCGTTCATGATTTTTCGGCGCGGAATTTCGGACGGATATGATCAATGATGAAGGGAGGAAATCATATGGGAATCATTGAGAAGATGAGACTGGACGGAAAAAAGGGATATGTCACCGGAGGAGCCAGAGGCATCGGAAAATGCACGGCCGCAGCTTTTGCGGAGGCGGGAGCGGACGTGGCCATCGTGGATATCGATTATGAGGAGGCGGTGAAAACTGCCGGTGAGATCGGAGAAAAAACAGGGAGAAAGGTGATCGCCGTCGAGACGGACTGTACGAAAAAGGATCAGGTGGACGCCATGATTCAGCAGGTGGTCCGGGAGCTGGGCGGACTGGATTTCTGCCACAACAATGCGGGGATCTGCATCAACGCTCCGGCGGAGGAAATGACATACGAGCAGTGGTCCAGGGTCATAGACGTGAACCTGAACGGAATCTTCCTTACGGACATTGCGGCTGGAAAATATATGCTGGAGCACGGCGGCGGTTCCATTATCAACACGGCCTCCATGTCCGCGCATATCGTCAATGTGCCTCAGCCTCAGTGCGCCTACAATGCCTCCAAGGCGGCGGTGATCCAGCTGACGAAATCCCTCGCCATAGAGTGGGCGAAGCGCGGGGTGCGGGTGAACAGTATCAGTCCGGGATACATCGGGACGGAGCTTACGCTGAATTCTCCCACGCTGGTTCCGCTGATCGAGAAATGGAACGCGATGGCGCCTCTGGGGAGGATGGGAAAACCGGAGGAACTGCAGTCTGTCTGCGTGTACCTGGCGGGAGACACCAGCTCCTTCACCACAGGAGCGGACTTCGTGATCGACGGAGCGTTCACCTGTTTCTGACGGGGAGAATCCTGCGGGGAAATCGCTTTTCACGGGATGGAAAAGCTCCCGCGGAGGATAACACTGCAAAAAAGTTTACAATTTCCACAGCTTGACAAATACCCCCGTCTCATATATGATCTGGATAGAAGAGCAGATGCGAATTATATTTTTTATAGTTGCATCTGCTCTTACTTTGTGAAGTCCAGCTAAGAAATGTCAATAGGTAAAATGAAAAATGTATAAAAAGTTTTTTTCAAGCGGCTGATGTAAAAA
>CANQUG010000091.1 GCA_947626985.1 uncultured Lachnospiraceae bacterium
GGTTCGAATCCTTCTCCATCCATCCCAGAGCCCGGAAGTCTTCTTCCGGGTTTTCTGTTTGCTGAAACCAAAGCGGTTCGAATCCTTCTCCATCCATTTTATAACCCGGAAGGAAAACTTCCGGGTTTTCTGTTTGCTGAAACCAAAACGGTTCGAATCCTTCTCCATCCATTCTAGCAAAAACCCGGAAGGAAAACTTCCGGGTTTTTGTTTCATCTTTTATTTGTGATGGAGGATCATGACGCTGTATCCGGGCAAATTGATCTTCAGCACTCCCGCCTTGGCCCGCAGCTGATCCGGAGCCTCGGTGAATCCGTTTCTGTGAGAGAACATGATACGGGTAAAAATGGTATCTCTGCTCCTGCTGGCTCCCGCTCTCCAGGCCTCAATATCCGCCAGACGGGATTCATCCTGATTATTGATGATCACCAGAATCTGCTCATCGTAGGAAAATCTTCCATAACAAAGGCCCTGATACTCATTCCACAGGAACTGCAGGGAACCGTTCCGCAGAATCCCGTATTTTTTCCGCAGAGCGATCATCTTTTTATGAAAATCGATAAGGGAAGCATCCTCCCGCCCCCAGGGATAGGTTCTCCGGTTGTCCGGATCCGTAAATCCGCACACGCCGGCCTCATCTCCATAATAAATGGTGGGCGCTCCCGGCCAGGTGAGCTGAATGGCCACGGCCTCCCGCATGACCGCCATATTCACTCCCGTTTCCGCGGCCTCATAGCCGGCGTAGGATACCCTTCCCACCTTCCTGTTGGTTCTGGTCAGAAACCTGGAATGATCATGATTAGACAGCTCGTTCATGGCGGTATAAAGAGCGGACATGTGCAGCGCGCGCATATGTGTTTTCATTCCATTGATAAATGCGTCGCTGTTCCCGTACAGATCATGACGGTACTCATCGCTGTGCTTTTCCATTCCGGTGAGAAACCAGGTGACGGGCTCCATAAAGGCGTCGTAGTTCATCACCGTGTCCCACTCATCCCCCTGCAGCCATCCCTCCGGGTTTCCGTAATGCTCCGCAAGGATCACCGCCTCCGGATTGGCTTCCTTCACAACCCTGCGGAAATCCTTCCAGAACTGATGATTAAAGCTGTTGCTGTGGCCCAGATCCGCAGCCACGTCCAGTCTCCAGCCATCCACACTAAAAGGAGGAGAAACCCACTTTTTTGCAATATCCAGAATATACTGATACAGCTTCTGATCTCCCTCGTAATTCAGCTTGGGCAGGGTATCATGGGCCCACCAGCCGTCGTAGGAGGTATTGTAGGGCCACTGATCCTCTTTGCTGAATTTGAAGAAATTCCGATAGGGACTGTCCGCGGATACATAAGCGCCTTTTTCGTATCCCGGCTGATTCTCGTAGATCCGCTCGCGGTCCATCCATTTGTTAAAGGATCCGCAGTGATTGAACACTCCGTCCAGGATGATCTTCATGCCGCGCCTGTGAATTTCCTCCACAAGGCGGATAAAAAGCTGATTGCTGGCCTCCAGATTTTCCTTATCCGTCACCCGCCGGATATATCTGGCCGCGTGGGAATTATCCCTGTCCCCCTTCTGCAGAAGACCGCCGCCGTCGTTCACGATCCTTCCGTAATGAGGATCCACATAGTCGTAATCCTGACAGTCATACTTGTGATTGCTGGGAGAGACAAAAATGGGATTCAGATAAATCACTTCCACTCCCAGATCCTGGAGATAGTCCAGTTTGTTCAGAATCCCCTGAAGATCTCCGCCGTAGAACTCCCGCACGCCCATGACAGCCGGCGGTTTGTTCCAGTCCGTCACCTTCTCGCTTACGTCGCCGATATAAAAATATTCTCCTGTCTCCACATCGTTGCCGGGATCCCCGTTGCAGAACCGATCCACAAAAATCTGATACATCACCGCGCCCTTCGCCCAGTCCGGCGTATGGTATCCGGGATATACCTCAAACTCACAATTATGATTTTCTCCGGCATTCACGCCCTGAAAATCATAGTAACAGGTCACAAGTCCATATACAATCTCAAAATGATAACGGAAAACCTCCCGGGTCATCTCCACGGAAACCTCATAATAATCAAAGCTGCCCGAGGTTCTGGTTTTTTCCATTTTCAGCTTCTGCTCTCCATGAACCAGATACACCGCATCCACATTATTCTTCTGCGTGCGGAAACGGATCACCATCGTTTCCCCGGCGTCCGGTTCCATGGGGGTTCTGTAATACTCTGTTCCGTCGCTGAACAGGGCATTTTTATTCAAAACAGGGCGCATATTCAAAATATACTGCATTTTTTTCACAATAACCACACTGTCCCAATTCATAATCCGTCCCTTTCTATAGCATATGCATACGCTCATGCAAACCTTCTCTAAATTGCAGCTTATCTGGTTTTTTCTGAAATTCTGCTGTAACAATGCGTCTGAATTTTTATTTTAGCTCAAAATCGACAAAGATACAACCCCCGGAGAAACATATTGCACAGAAATTTTTTCCAAAGTTTTCCCCAAAATACTGCGAACCCCCTCATCCGCGGCAGATAGCTCACAGCGGCTCCCGCTCCGGCCCCATGCATAATTATCGTTTGTCCTCTATTGACTTTGCATAAAATATTGATTATCTTAAAAGACAGACAATAGAATCACTTACGGCATTTGTATTCACATATCAAAAAAAGGAGGCCTGGGTCTATGGGGCTATCGTAACAGAAAAAATGAAAGTAATTGCAGCCGGACATATCTGCCTGGATATCACTCCCGTCTTTCCGGAAAAGAGCATCCGCTCCATAAGCGAGCTGATCCCGGGCAGACTGATCCACATGAACGGAGCGGACGTTCACACGGGAGGATCCGCAGCCAATACGGGCCTGGCCCTGAAGCTGCTGGGCGCGGACGTGCATATTCTGGGCAAAGTAGGGGCGGATGATTTCGGGCGGATCGTGAGAACCATTCTGGAAAGCCACGGCGTAACAGAAGGCCTGATCACCGACGAAAGTTCCGCTACCTCCTACAGCGTGGTTCTGGCAATTCCCGGGATCGACAGGATTTTTCTTCATGATCCGGGGGCGAACAACACGTACCGGGCGGAGGACATCAGCGACAGGGAACTGGAGGGCGCGAAGCTGTTCCATTTCGGCTATCCCCCATTGATGAAGCAGATGTATCTGAACGGAGGCGAAGAGCTGGAAAAGCTTCTCCGCCGGGTAAAAGAGAAGGGAATCCCTGTCTCCCTTGATCTGGCCGCCGTGGATCCCCAGTCCGAAGCCGGCAGCGCCGACTGGAAAGCGATTCTTCAGAGATGTATGCCCTATGTGGACGTCTTTGTGCCCAGCGTCGAGGAGCTGCTGTTTATGATAGATCCGGAGAAATATGACGCAGCGCTGAAAAAGGCGGCGGGCAGGGATATGACGGAGATCCTGAATTATCCGGAGGATGTGCGGTCTCCCGGCGAAACTCTTCTGAATTGGGGCGCCGGAATTGTACTTATTAAATGCGGCAGCGCCGGGCTGTATCTGGCCTGCGGAGAAAAAGAACGGTTAAAGGAACTGGAAAAAAGCGCGGGACTGAACGCACAAAACTGGGCAGGCAGAAGAATCTTCCAGCCAGCCTTCCGGCCGGAAAAAATCTGCTCCGCAACAGGCGCGGGAGATACCTGCATCGCCGCATTTCTGACAGCTTTGCTTCTGGGAAAGACGCCGAGGGAATCTGCCGCTCTGGCAGCCGCCGAAGGGGCGTCCTGTGTGGAAGCCTACGATTCCCTGAGCGGCCTTAAAACTCTTGACGAACTGGAAGCTAAAATCGCGGCAGGCTGGAAAAAAAACTAAAAAGTTACCTTTTTCATCCCACATAAAATGCATATTTGCCAGCGCAAAGGAACCGTCTGATTTTCAATAAATCTGGTATAATTTTGTACATCAAAGCGACAGGCGGATGATGGAAGACCATCTCCGGAAACAAATGGGAGAGAGCTATGATTGAAGTACACGATTTACTGAAAGTATATGGAAAAAAGACGGTAGTCAACCATACCACCTGGACCGCCCAAGACGGAGCGATCACCGGGTTCATCGGCCACAACGGGGCGGGAAAAACCACTACGCTGAAAATGATCACAGGAATCCTGAAGCCGGACGGCGGCACCGTTCTTCTCAACGGAACGGATATCCAGAAATCCCCCCTGAAGGCCAAACGGCAGTTCGGGTTCGTATCGGATTCGCCGGATCATTTCCTGCGTCTCAAGGGTATTGAATATGTGAACTTTATGGCGGATATGTACGGGACGCCCACGGAGGGACGAAAGGAATTTGTGGAGGAATACGCCAATCGTCTCGGAATTTTTGACGCCCTGAACAGTACGATTTTGTCCTATTCTCATGGTATGAGACAGAAGATCATGATCCTGGGCGCTCTGATCCACAGGCCCTCCATCTGGATCCTGGACGAGCCCATGCTGGGACTGGATCCTCTGGCGGCCTACGAACTGAAGCTGATGATGAAGGAGCATGCGGAAAAAGGAAATTCCGTGCTCTTCTCCACCCATGTCCTCGAGGTGGCGGAGAAACTTTGCGATGAGATTCTGATCATCAAAAAGGGAGATCTGCAGTATCAGGGAACTGTGGAGGGACTTCAGGCGAACTATCCGCCCGATATGTCTCTTGAGGACATTTTTATTGATATTAACAGGGATGACGGCCATGAGTAAATTAATGCTGCTGTATCGGATTCTTCGAAAATGTGATTCTTCCAATAGTTCTTCAGACGGTTCCGCGGAGGACGAGAACAATCTTCCGCCCTCTCTGGTGATCGGTATCGTCTGCGTTCTGTGCGGCGTGGGAGCGGCATGCTTTGCGGGTTATAAATTTGCCGGATTTTTTGAGATGTTCGGAGGAATATCCACGGTGTTTTCCGTTCTGGCCCTGCTCACGGCGGTTATCATCGTCGGCAAAGGGTTTGTTCAGCTGATCAATATCCTGTATATGTCAACGGATACGGGAATTCTTATTACCATGCCCGTCTCTCCCGTCATTCTGGCAACGTTGAGAGTGATCAGCGCCCTGATTACTTCTTATCTGATCGCAGCCGGCATTCTGCTTCCCTTCGCAATAGGGTACGGTTTTGCGGTTCCTGTGAACGCTTTGTTCTGGGCGGGAGTCCTCCTGTACGTCATTGACGTTCCGCTTTTTGTGATACCGGCGGCGGCGGCAGTCGTCATATGCTTCATGAGCATATTTAAGATCATCCGCAACAGAAACACGCTGAAATATTTCGCTGTTTTTGGAACTCTGATCATGGTGATCGCCTGCGTATGCTTCGACAGTCTGTCTCCCTCCGGCGCGGATCTCATGAAAACGGCGGGAGCGGTTATCGGTTTTGCAAAAAACTATATCCAGGTGATTCCGGTAATTATGCTGATCTCCGGATTTATGCAGTCGGGAAACTTCCTGTATATTCCGGCCGTATGTCTGGTTACGGCTCTCGTTCTGGCCCTTTATGGGCTGGCTGCCGGAAAGCTGTATCTGAAGGGCGCTGTCAGC
This sequence comes from uncultured Lachnospiraceae bacterium, assembly GCA_947626985.1. Lineage (GTDB taxonomy): Bacteria > Bacillota > Clostridia > Lachnospirales > Lachnospiraceae > Blautia_A. The sequence continues at coordinate 5,529 of CANQUG010000091.1, forward strand.
ATGCAGAATACCGCAGGAACTTCCAGAGAGCTTACGGACAGCATGCTGGAGAAGGCCTGCAGAGCCAGAAAACCCTATGTCAGCCGCATGTCCGCAGAACTGCGCATGGTGAAGAGGAATCCGGTATATCTTCTGAAGGATTTTATTATTACCTTTATCTGGCCGGTTATTTTCGTTCTTATCATGGCGGTGCAGAAATTCAGCAATCAGGCCGCGCCGGCCGCAGGGGAAGGTGAGGATATGCTCACCGGTTTCCATATGCCCGCGGACATCTGTCTGTTTCTGACTCTGGGAGTGGTGTGCGGAGTTGTTGTTTTTATCAATATGTTCAATGATCTCGCCTGCTCTTCCATAACCAGGGAAGGAGAGACCTTTGCCCTGACAAAGCAGTTTCCGGTTTCTCTGAGGGAGCTCATCCGGGCCAAACGGGATCTGTCAAGGAACCTTGTAGGCATTTCCACCATAGGATATCTGACCGTGGGCGGGACAGCCGGCATGATTTTCGGCGTGATCCCGTGGTATGCCCTTCTCTACGGCCTGCTGACGGGGATTCCTCTCCTGTATCTGGCGGTGGATATTGACATGATCAGCGGCATCCTTCATGCAAATCTTCATTGGGATAATGAGGCGGCCGCCGTCAAAAAGAGCGGAAAACTTATCATACTGAGTTATCTGTCCGTCATAGTTCTGATTATCGGGCTCATATTTTTTTATTCCTGGATCGGAAAGCATCATATTCCCGGTATTCCCTGCCTGCTGGCGGTTCCCGTGCTGCTGACCGCGGCCGCCGTGTTTGAGGACAGGCGAATGTATTCCATCGCGGAAAAGAAACTGCCGGAGCTTTGAACGCCGAGAACAGCTTTCGCTCTTCATCTTGTATTTTTAAATTATATGGAGTAAAATGATCTTGCTTTGTTAAAAATCAGAACGATCATTTCCACAAAGTGAAAGGAATCATTTTGCCATGAGTGTCAATTATCATGCTTTCCAGAGTATCGGCTATCTGTTTTCCGCCCACGAGGCGCTCTGCCAGCAATGGCGGGAACGGTTTTCCCACTATGATCCGGAGCGGATCTCGAAAATATTAAATCTTCCCAGAGATGAAAATTATCTGTATGTGACCTATTACCAGACGCCGTACCGGCTGCGGCTCCAGGATGGAGTTCTGGAAAAAGAGACTGCCGGGGGCTGGTCGGACGAGCTGTATTTCAATGAATCCATGAGCATTTATCACCTGCTCTTTCACACGAAGGATTTCCCCAGAATCTCGGGAGTATGGGTCCCCAACACCGCTCTTGAGGGGGCGGGAGTGCATAACCGGAATCTTCCGGATCCCCTTCTGACGCCTTTCGGCGCCAGATTCTCCGGAAAGCTTCCCCTCCTGGACAGGGCCTGCAGAGCCTGCGGCGGCACGCCTCTGGATAAGGGAGACCTTTCCTATCAGTTCGTCGCCTTTCCCCAGGTGTCCCTGCAGCTGATCTTCTGGGACGCGGATGAGGATTTTCCTGCTCAGGCACAGGTGCTGGTGGATGAAAAGGTGACGGATTTCATGCATTTCGAAACCACCGGCTGCGTCATCAGCGATCTTCTGGAAAAGCTGGAGGCCATGCTGTAAAAATGCCGTGAAAAAGGGAACGCCCCGCAGAAAAACTGCGGGGCGTCATTTGTTATACAGGATCAAACCAGCGCTACCGTCTCGCGGCAGATGGCCAGCTCTTCATTGGTAGGAATCACGGCTACCTTTACTTTGGAATCCGGAGTGGAGATCACCATCTCCTCACCGCGCTTTTTGTTCATCTCGGCGTCTACAGTGATGCCCAGATAGCCCAGATAGCTGCAGACGGTCTCACGAACGTTGCCTGCGTTCTCACCGATTCCTGCAGTGAATACGATAGCGTCCACACCGTTCATGGCAGCTACATAGCCACCTACGAACTTGGCGATTCCGTAGCAGAGCACATCGAAGGCGTTCTTCGCATCCTCGTTTCCTGCTTCGATAGCGGCGTCAATATCACGCATGTCGCTGGAAACTCCCGACATTCCCTGAAGACCGGACTTCTTGTTCAGCACGTTCATAATGCCGGCGATGTCCAGATTTTCCTTCTTGGCAATGTACTCCACGATGGCCGGGTCAATATTTCCGGAACGGGTTCCCATTACCACGCCTTCCAGAGGAGTAAGTCCCATGGTGGTGTCCACGCACTTGCCGTTCACAACGGCGCTGATGGAGGAGCCGTTCCCCAGATGGCAGACGATCACTTTGGAATTTTCGGGATCCAGTCCCAGGAATTCCACTGCGCGTTTGGAAACGAAGCTGTGGGAGGTTCCGTGGAAGCCGTATCTTCTCACTTTATACTTCTTGTAATAGTCGATGGGCAGACCATAGAGATATGCCCTGGCGGGCATGGTCTGATGGAAAGCGGTGTCAAATACGCCTACCTGGGGTACGCCGGGCATCAGCTCCGCACATACGCGGATACCGATGAGGTTGGCCGGATTGTGAAGGGGAGCAAGGTCGTTGCACTCTTCCACTGCCGCGATCATCTCGTCCGTAATCACTGCGGAGGAGGCGAATTTCTCGCCGCCGTGCACGATACGGTGGCCGATGGCTCCAACCTCGCCGAGGCTGGCGATGGCGCCGGTCTTATCGTTGGTCAGAGCGTCCAGAACCATCTGGATGGCTTCTTTATGGGTGGGCATGGGAGCCTCTGTGGTCTCCTTGTCACAGCCGGCCTTCTGATAAACCAGTCTGCCGTCGATGCCGATCCTCTCGCAGAGGCCCTTGGCCAGAACCGCTTCGGTCTCGGAGTTGATCAGCTGATATTTCAAAGAGGAACTTCCGCAATTAATAACCAATACGTTCATGTTTTTTCTCCTGATCTTCTAAACTCATCAAATAGATTTATGGAATTATTTATCCGCCGCCTGGCACTGTACTGCAGTGATGGCAACCACGCCTACGATATCGTCGGCGGAGCAGCCGCGGGAAAGATCGTTCACAGGCTTCGCGATACCCTGGGTAACAGGCCCGTAAGCTTCCGCCTTGGCCAGACGCTGAGCCAGCTTGTAGCCGATATTTCCGGCATCCAGGTCCGGGAAGATCAGTACGTTGGCCTTGCCTGCCACATCGCTGCCGGGTGCCTTGGAAGCGCCTACGCTGGGAACGATAGCCGCATCCAGCTGGAATTCGCCGTCCAGCTTCAGTTCCGGATGCTGTTCCTTGGCGATCTTCGTAGCTGCGACTACCTTGTCAACATCCGCATGCTTCGCGCTGCCCTTGGTGGAATGAGAAAGCATGGCCACAACAGGCTCCTCCTGCACCAGAAGTCTGAAGGACTCCGCGGAGGAAGCCGCGATGGCAGCCAGTTCTTCCGGATCCGGGTTCTGTACAAGACCGGAATCGCCGAATACGAATGCGCCGTTGGCGCCGTACTCGCAGTTGGGAACCACGATAAGGAAGAATGCGGAAACCAGCTTGGTGCCGGGTTTCGTCTTCAGGATCTGCAGACAGGGACGAAGTGTGTCCGCGGTGGAGTGGCACGCTCCGGATACCATACCGTCGGCGTCGCCCATCTTTACCATCATAACACCATAATACAGGTACTGGTTCAGAAGGATCTCCTTCGCCTGCTCGGGGGTCATGCCCTTCTTCTGTCTCAGTTCTACCAGCTTGTCAATGTAGCTCTGAGTCTTCTCGAAGGTAGCCGGATCCACGATCTTTGCTCCGGAAATGTCATAGCCGCCCTCCGCCGCGCTCTTCTTCACGGTCTCTTCATTACCGATGAGAATGACTTTGGCGATGCCTTCCTTCAAAATCTTTTCTGTTGCGTCCAGAGTTCTCTGATCCTCCGTCTCCGGCAGTACGATCGTCTTAATGCTGGCTCTGGCTCTGTCTTTCAGTACATCAATAAATCCCATGGTTTTATGGCTCCTTTCATTTTCATTGCTTGTTTTACACATTATACCCCCTGCCCCCTTGTATTTCAAGCTTTTCCATGGGAGAATCTGTCAGGGAAATTGGATTTTTTTTGATACAGCTTTTCCATGGAAAAAGGCCCTGTTTCCGCAGAAAAAGCAGAAACAGGACCTGTGTCGGAAGCGGCCGGTCAGGCAAATTCTCCCCGCAGATCGAAGGCATGGTTCATGGGGCCGCTGCCCTTTCCCAGATCCAGCATGGCTCCCAGCGCGCCGGAAATATAGCTTTTGGCTCTCCCTACGGACTCCTCCAGCGAACATCCCTTTGCCAGATTGGAAGCAATGGCGGAGGACAGTGTGCATCCCGTTCCATGGGTGTTGGGGTTGGGGATGCGCTTTCCGCGAAACCATTTTCCCTCTCCCTTCGCCCAGAGCAGATCGCTGGCATCGCTGACTCTGTGTCCGCCCTTGAGCAGCACGGGGCAGCCGTAAGTGTCATAAAGCATCCCGGCGGCCTTCATCATGTCCTCCTCGTTTTTTATCGTCATACCGGACAGGATCTCCGCCTCCGGTATGTTGGGCGTGATGAGAGCCGCCAGAGGAAACAGCCGTTCCTTCCAGGTGCTTACCGCCTCATCCGCCATCAGCGCGGAGCCGCTCGTAGCCACCATCACGGGATCCGCCACGATATTCTCCGCCTTATAATACTCCAGTCTCTCTCCGATCACCCTGATAAGCTCCGAGGAGGAAACCATGCCGATCTTCACGGCGTCAGGGCGGATATCCTGAAAGACCATATCGATCTGCTGAGCCAGGAACCGGGGCGTTACCTTCTGAATGGCCGCCACTCCCGTGGTGTTCTGGGCCGTCAGCGCCGTAATGGCGCTCATGCCGTATACTCCGTTCATGATCATGGTCTTCAGATCGGCCTGAATTCCGGCTCCCCCGCTGCAGTCGCTGCCCGCGATGGTAAGTACTGTTCTCATTTTCATTTGATTCTGCTCCTTTCCCGTCACGGCAGTGTTTTCCGCGGTGCGGTCTGCCTCCCGGCCTTTGTGGTTCCGGGCTCTTATACTTCCCGATTCTTACGATTCCAAGCTCTTATATTTCCCCAGACTCTTATGTTCCCCCAAGCTCTCGCATTTCCTCAGGCTCTTACACTTCCTCAGACTCTTACGATTTCCGGTTTTACGATTCCAGGTTCTTATATTTCCTCGGACTCTTATGATTCCAGACTCCTATGATTCCAAGCTCTTATGATTTCTCCACGGAAATCATCCTCTGCACCAGTGCAGCCAGTTCGGCCGCCGCCGCGCCAGGATCCTCCGCAGCAAAAATGGCGGATACAACAGCAATGCCGTCCACGCCGCTCCCGGCCAGCTGCATCACATTATTTTTTGTAATTCCTCCTATAGCCACCACGGGAATCTTCACCGCGGCACAGATGGCTTTCAGAGTTTCAAAGGACAGGGTATCCGCGTCCGTTTTCGTGGAGGTGGAAAACATGGCGCCCACTCCCAGATAATCCGCGCCCATCCGCTCTGCCTCCAGAGCCTCCTCCACCGTGTGAGCGGAAACGCCGATGATCATCTTTTCTCCCGCCAGACTTCGCACACGGGAGGCGTCCATATCCTCCTGCCCCACATGAATCCCGTCCGCGTGACAGTCCAGAGCGATCTCCACATTATCGTTCACGATAAAGGGAACGCCGTAGCGCCTGCACAGCGAGGCCATTTCCACAGCTTCCTCCAGAAAAGCCTCCTGGTCCAGCTCCTTCTCCCGAAGCTGCACACAGGTGACGCCGTTTTTCAGCGCCGCCTCCACCTGCTCCAGGAGAGTCATTTTTCCCGTCCAGGCCCGGTCTGTCACGGCGTAAACCCTCATTGTTTTTTTATCGCACTTCATACCTCGCGCCTCTCTCCAGACATTCCGGCGTCAGATTATAAACCGCGTCAATAATATAGTTACGATAACTGGCATTTCCGTCCAGAGGCGTCATCCGCGCTCTGGCAATCTCTCCGCACAGTCCCATGGCGCACACTGCTGCGGCAGCCGCGGTAAGTCTGTCATCCGGATTCGCCGTCACATAGGCGGCCGTCATGGCCGAAAGCTGACAGCCCGTCCCCGTGACTCTGCTCATATCCCTGTGACCGTTGCGGATACAGTACGCTTTGTCTCCATCGGCCACAATGTCAATCTCCCCGGTAACCGCTGCCACGCTCCCCGTCTTTCGGGCAAACGCTTTTGCGAAGGCCACCGCCTGTTCCAGATTTTCCTCAGTGATCCGGTCCGCCACGTCCGCGTCCACGCCTTTGGTAGTGCCGTGTCCGGAGGCAAGCGTGCGGATCTCCGAAATATTGCCGCGGATTACGGAAAACCGGATCTCCTCCATAAGTTTCAGGGCGGTTTCCGTTCTGAGGGCGGAAGCCCCCGCTCCCACCGGATCAAGAACCACAGGATGGCCCAGCTCATTGGCCTTCCGCCCCGCAGCAAGCATGGCGGGAATGGTTCTCTGGTTCAGTGTGCCGATGTTAATGTTCAGGCCGCCGCAGACAGCGGTGATCTCCTCCACCTCCCCGGCGTCGTCGGACATAATGGGGCTGCCTCCGCAGGCCAGAAGAATATTGGCGCAGTCGTTCACCGTCACATAGTTGGTAATATTGTGGATCAGGGGAACCTTTGCCCTGACATTTTCCAGCATTTCCTTAAACATGAGAACTCCTTTTCGATGTGCTTATTTCGACAGCTGCGCCTGAATGTCAAAAAGAATCTTCGTGCTGCTCAGGGAGTAGATCAGTATGCCGGACAGAATCGCGCCGGCTGTGGTGGAGATCAGGAAGGGTATGATATAGGCATAAAAAGCGATGTTCCCCGCGCTCTGTCCCATAAGCAGGATAGCTACCGGATAGGCGCACAGTCCGCCCAGAATACCCGTTCCGAAAACCTCCGCGAGGAGTGTGGGGAAGATTTTTTTCACTTTCCAGTAGGTGATGCCGCAGAGCAGCGCTCCGAACATACTGCCCGGAAAGGCCATAAGGCTTCCCAGTCCCGTCAGATTACGGATCAGGCTTGCGGCAAAGGCTACGCCCACTCCGTACCAGGGTCCCAGCAGCACGGCGCAGATAATATTCACCATATGCTGAACAGGGGCGCATTTGCTGCCGAATATGGGAACGGAAAACATACTGCCCACCACTGCCACTGCGCAGAGTAAGGCCGCGAACGTAAGTTTCTGTACATTGGTTTTCTTCATAATGGTATTCTCCTTTGAAATGATATTTGAGAAACGGCGATTACAGCGACGCTTCCCATAAAAGACAGGATCTCCTCCTGGAAGGCCGGTCGAAGCTTTCTGGCTTCCTCTCACCCCGGAACACGGGTTCCCATCGCTGTAATACAAGACATAAGGCGCTCCCCTCTGTCCGCCACGGGCTCACCGTGGATGCCTTTTCTCATCCTCCTTTCTCCGGAAACAAAAAACAAAAAAATAAGAGACACCGACGGGATGCCTCAGAGAAAGTCCGGATATGATTTCCTACGACGGCATTATCCGCATCAGGTGTAAGGGTCGAAAGTCCTACTTTCCTCTCAGCCTGTAACACAAGCTCCCCTGAGTGTCTGTATTATACACGACGCCGCTGTAAATTACAAGTCTTTTTGTGAGATTCCCTTATCGGGGGCGGGAGGGCGGGAGGTGACTGTTGATTTCCGGAAGTTAACAAACGGACGCAGTAAGGGCAGTGGCGGTTCCTGTTGATTTTCGGAAATTAACAAACGGACGCAGTAAGGGCGGTGGCGGTTCCTGTTGATTTTCGGAAATTGACAAACGGACGCAGTAAGGGCGGCGGCGGTTCCTGTTGATTTTCGGAAATTGACAAACGGACGCAGTAAGGGCGGCGGCGGTTCCTGTTGATTTTCGGAAA
>CANQUG010000092.1 GCA_947626985.1 uncultured Lachnospiraceae bacterium
GAGCTGAAATATCAGGAGGACGGAAACCTGGAGAAGGGCTGCGCGGAGGCTCTGGAGCAGATCGAAACGCGGAAATACGCGGAAGGTCTGAAACGCCAGAGGCTGCAGAAGATTATCAGGTACGGAATTGCGTTCTGGGAGAAGGAATGCATGGTGATTACCGCATGAAATCCCCGTCAGCAGCCCGGGACAGAAAAAATCTTATCCGATAATAAATTTTTTAGAAAATTTCACAGGATATTCATTGAAAAAAATTTCACAAAGTGTTATCTTACTTCATAAATAAAAACATGCAGTTCAGAATATTGTAAAAATCAGTGCAGACCTGCGGAAGCGGCGCTGCACAGGAAACAGCGGAGGATGTTTATGAAATTCGATAACAAGGAACCGGGCAAGAGACCCCTGTATGTGTATTATATCATTGTGGCAGTGATCATTGTCCTTCTGAATTTTCTGGTGCTGCCCCTTATGCAGAGCAGAAATATAAAAACCACCGATTACAGCACCTTCCTGGAGGGCGTGAGACGGGGGCTTGTGACGGAAGTGACAGTGGACAGCGATTATGTGTATTATGTGGTTCGTTCCGAGGGCAGAGAGGCCTACTGCCGGACTGTCCGCATGGATGATCCGGAGCTGGTGGATCGTCTGGACGAAGCCGGCGTGAGTATGGAAGGAACGGCGCCCCAGCGGCAGTCCATCTTTCTCAGTCTGATCCTCAGCTATGTGATCCCCATCGCCATCTTTGTGCTTCTGGGCAGATGGCTGAGCAAGAAGATGATGGGATCCATGGGCGGAGGTCCGGGCGGGATGATGTCCTTCGGCAAAAGCAACGCCAAGGTTTACGTGAAGTCCTCCACAGGAATCAAGTTTGCGGACGTGGCCGGTGAGGACGAGGCCAAGGAGCTTCTCACGGAGATCGTGGATTACCTCCATAATCCCCAGAAATATGCGGAGATCGGTGCATCCATGCCCAAGGGCGCACTGCTGGTGGGACCTCCCGGAACAGGTAAAACCCTTTTGGCCAAGGCCGTGGCCGGCGAGGCGGAGGTGCCGTTTTTCTCCATCTCCGGCTCGGAGTTTGTGGAAATGTTTGTGGGCATGGGCGCCGCCAAGGTGCGCGACCTGTTTAAACAGGCCAATGAGAAGGCGCCCTGTATCGTCTTTATCGATGAGATCGATACCATCGGCAAGAAACGTGACGGTTCGGGCTTCGCCGGAAACGATGAGAGAGAGCAGACGCTGAATCAGCTCCTCACGGAGATGGACGGCTTCGACGGGTCCAAGGGCGTAGTGATCCTTGCGGCCACCAACCGCCCGGATTCTCTGGATCCGGCCCTTCTCCGCCCGGGACGTTTTGACCGGAGAATTCCTGTGGAGCTTCCCGATCTGCTGGGCCGGGAGGAAATCCTCCGGGTGCACGCGAAGAAGATCAAGATCGCGGATTCCGTGCGTTTTGACGAGATTGCCAAGGCCGCGGCGGGAGCTTCCGGCGCGGAGCTGGCCAACATCGTCAATGAGGCTGCGCTGCGGGCGGTGCGCGACGGCAGAAAATTTGCCACGCAGGCGGACTTTGAGGAGAGCATCGAGGTGGTGATCGCGGGCTATCAGAAGAAGAACCGGGTGCTTTCCAACAAGGAAAAGCTGATCGTTTCCTATCATGAGATCGGCCACGCCCTGGTAGCGGCGAAACAGACCAATTCCGCTCCCGTGCATAAGATTACCATTATTCCCCGTACCTCCGGGGCGCTGGGCTACACCATGCAGGTGGATGAACAGGAGCACTTCCTGATGTCGAAGGAGGAGCTGGAGAACAAGATCGCCACCTTCACCGGCGGCCGGGCTGCGGAAGAGCTGATCTTCCATTCCATTACCACCGGCGCTTCCAATGATATCGAGCAGGCTACGAAGCTGGCCAGAGCCATGATCTCCCGCTACGGAATGAGCGATGAGTTCGATATGGTGGCCATGGAGAATGTGAGCAACCAGTATCTGGGAGGGGACGCGGCCCTTGCCTGCTCCTTCGAGACGCAGACCAGACTGGACGACAAGGTGGTTCAGCTGGTGCGCAGGCAGCATGAAAAGGCCCAGCATATTCTGGAGGAGAACATCGGGAAGCTCCATGAGCTGGCGAAGTATCTCTATGAGCATGAAACGATCACGGGGGAAGAATTTATGAAGATTCTGGACGCCCCTGCGGCGGTTCTGCCGGAGAATGTGCCGGCAGAAGCGTAAGAGTGCCGCGGGCCGGCTGCTGCCATCCTCCGGGCCTCTGCCGAATGCCGGATCAGAGGCACCAGCCGGCTGCAGGAGTGAAAAAATGGCCGCAGGCAGGCCGGTTTGAGACAGGTTTAGCTTAAGATATGTAAAAAGGACGCTGTACAGAGAAGTTTTCTGTGCAGGCGTCCTTTTTTGCAGTGCAGGCAGGGAAACATCGTCACATTGTCCCTCCGGCGTATGAGAATCAGTTTTCTGCGTATTCTTTAAGCAGAGCGTAAAATTCCGGAAGCTCATTTCTTAAGGAAACGAAGGAACCCTTTTCATCGAGGAAGCAGTGCAGGGTGAAGCCGCTGGCGCGAACCTCTCCGCTGGCGGCATCCCTTACTTCATAGACAAATTTTATACGGATTCTTTTGCTGAATTCCACGCCGGCGTACACTTCCACCAGGTCTCCGAAACGTACCATGCTTTTATACTGGCATCCCGCCTCCAGAACAGGGCTGATCAGCTTCAGCTCATTCTCAAAGCGGCTGTAGGGAAAGCCAATTTCCTCCATAAAATTTACCCGTGCCTCCTCGAACCAGCGGATATAGTTGGAGTGATGAACGATTCCCATCTTGTCGGTCTCATAGTACTGAACCTTGTGAAGACATTTTACTGTTTTCATACGAATTACCTCACTTTGTGAAAAATAATCGGGAAAGAGCGCTTTGCCCGGCTCTGCCGCGTTCCCGGGTGAAGGCGCCGGAGGAGAGCTCTTTTGCCGGGAATTATTATATCACAACTTGTCTTTTCCCGTCCATTCCGTTATAATCAGAAATGGAAATGACAGACAGCGGCATCACAGGAAACCCGATTTTACGGGGAAAAGCCGGGATTTACGGAAGGGAGCGGCGTCATGGATTGCAGAACCGCAGAGGGGATGGTGTCCCGATATCTGAACCACACTCTGAATACCGAGGAACTGGAAGCCTTTCTGGACCATGTGAACGGCTGTTCCTCCTGCTATGAGGAGCTGGAGACCTATTTTATCGTGCAGGAAGCCATGCAGAAGCTGGACACGGCCGACAGAGAAGGAAATCTGGACTTCAAGAATCTTCTGGAGGAGGATCTGGAGCGTTCCAGGAGACATGTGCAGAGGAGAAAACTGTTCCGGTTTCTGGCCGCTGTGCTGATCTGTCTGGTTGCGGGCGCTCTGCTGATATTGTTGATTTACGTTGTGATGGAGATCAAAGAGTTTTTGTAATGGAGATGAATATGAGCGAAAAAATACTGCTGATCGACGGCCACAGCATTTTAAACAGGGCCTTTTACGGTCTGCCGGACCTGACGAATTCCGAGGGCTGCCACACGGGAGCCGTCTACGGATTTCTGAATATTCTCTTCCGCATACTGGAGGAGGAGAAGCCGGATTATCTTGCGGTGGCTTTTGACCTTCACGGCCCCACCTTCCGGCATAAAATTTACGACGCCTACAAGGGCACCCGGAAGGCCATGCCGGAGGAGCTGCGGGAGCAGGTTCCCCTTATGAAGGAAATGCTGGCCGCCATGGATGTGGAGATCGTCACTCTGGAGGGCTATGAGGCGGACGACATTCTGGGGACTCTTGCCAGAAGAAGCGAGGCCAGGGGGATGGACGTCACCATTCTGTCCGGAGACAGGGACCTTCTTCAGCTGGCTACGGAGAAGATTCTCATCCGCCTTCCCAGAACCTCCAGGGGCACCACCACGGTAGAGGATTACCGGGCTCCTCAGGTCCTGGAAAAGTTTCAGGTGACGCCTCCTCAGATCATCGAGCTGAAGGCCCTGATGGGGGACAGCTCCGACAATATTCCCGGAATTCCCGGGGTGGGAGAAAAGACGGCCGCGAAGATCATCGGGCAGTTCGGATCCATCGAGAATGCCTACGCCCATCTGGAGGAGATCAAACCCAATAAGGCCAGGGAATCTCTGAGGGCCCACTACGATCTGGCTTCCCTGAGCAAAACTCTGGCCACCATAAACACGGACAGTCCTGTGGAATTTTCTTATGAGAAGGCCAGAATGTCCGATCTGTTTACTCCGGAGGCCTATCAGCTCTGTCAGAGACTGGATTTTAAAAATATGCTCGGCCGTTTCGATCAGGAAGCGGCGGGTAAAAATAAAATGGAAGAAAATTTTTTTACCTGTCAGGATCTTTCCGGGGCGGAGGCTCTTTTTGCCAAAGCTTCCTCGGCTCCTCTGGCGGGAGCGGCGATCATCGGAGAAAACTGCCGGGTTTACGGACTGGGGCTTGCCATAGCGCCGGATGAGGTGTATTATGTGCCGGTGGAAGGTCTGATCACCGGGGAATACCTGGCGGGAAAACTGCAAGGTCTGGCGGAAAAAACCGTGGTCAGTGCCATGGACGTCAAGGCGCTTCTGAAGTATGCGGAGCTGCCCGGACCGTCCCGGGTGTTTGACGTGAGCGTGGGAGCCTATCTTCTGAATCCACTGAAATCTTCCTATGTTTATGAGGATGTGGCGAAGGAGTTCCTGGGCGGGATTCTTCTGCCTTCCAGGGAAACCCTTCTGGGGAAAACATCTTTGGCGAAGGCCTGGGAGGACGGCGCCGAGGGACTGAACCTCCTGGCCTGCTATACCGCCTACACGGCCCTTTGCGCCGTGAAGCCCATAACGGAAGCCCTGAAGGATACCGGCATGTGGAAGGTGTATGAGGAGATCGAGCTTCCTCTGGTGTTTACTCTGGATTCCATGGAAAAATGGGGAATCCGGGTAAAGGGAGAGGAGCTGAAGGTTTACGGAGAACAGCTTATGGTGCGGATCCGGGAGCTGGAGCAGCTGATTTATCAGCAGGCGGGGGAGGAATTCAACATCAATTCGCCCAAACAGCTGGGGGTGATCCTCTTTGAAAAAATGGGGCTCCCCGGAGGGAAGAAGACGAAGACCGGCTATTCCACCGCGGCGGACATTCTGGAAAAGCTTGCCCCGGAACAGCCCATTATCAAGGACATTCTGGAGTACCGCCAGCTGACCAAGCTGAAGTCCACCTATGCGGACGGTCTGGGAAATGTGATCGAGGAGGACGGAAGGATCCATTCCACCTTCAACCAGACCATCACGGCCACCGGAAGGATCAGCAGCACGGAGCCCAATCTCCAGAATATTCCCGTGCGCATGGAGCTGGGACGGCTCATCCGCAAGGTGTTTGTTCCCGAGGAGGGGTATGTGTTCGTGGACGCGGACTATTCTCAGATCGAGCTTCGCGTTCTGGCCCACATGTCCGGGGATGAGAAGCTGATCCAGGCTTACAGGGAGGCTCAGGATATCCACCGCCTCACTGCCTCTCAGGTGTTCCACGTGCCCTTTGACCAGGTCACCCCGCTCCAGAGAAGAAACGCCAAGGCGGTGAATTTCGGCATTGTTTACGGCATCAGCTCCTTCGGGCTGAGCCAGGATCTGAGCATTACCAGGCAGGAGGCTGCCGACTATATAGAAAAATATTTTGAAACCTATCCGAAGATCAAGGGCTATCTGGACGGTATGGTGCAGGAAGGCCGGGAAAAGGGATACGTCTCCACCATGTTCGGCAGGAGAAGACCCATCCCGGAGCTGAAATCCAGCAATTTCATGCAGCGCTCCTTCGGGGAACGGGTGGCCATGAACAGTCCCATTCAGGGAACGGCGGCGGATATCATCAAGATCGCCATGAACCGGGTGTACGGCAGGATGGCCCAGGAGGGACTGAAATCCAGACTGGTTCTCCAGGTGCACGACGAGCTTCTGATCGAGACCAGGGAGGAGGAGCTGGCCGCGGTGTGCCGTATCCTGGAGGAGGAGATGAAGGGCGCGGCCCGGCTGTCCGTGGAGCTGGAAGTGGATATGCACGAAGGAAAAAACTGGTATGAAGCGAAATAAAATGAGAGTGATCGGCGTCACCGGAGGAGTGGGAGCCGGAAAGAGCAGAGTCCTGGAGTATCTGGAAAACCGCTGGGAAGCCTTTGTGATTCAGGCTGACTTGGCGGGACATCAGGTGATGGAGCCGGGGGGCGTGTGCTTTGACAGGGTCCTGGCCCTCTTTGGAGAGAGCGTGAGGAAGGCGGACGGCACTCTGGACAGAAAAAAGATCGGCGACATTGTGTTTCAGGATGAAGAGCTGCTGACAAGGCTCAACAGTATCATTCATCCCGCCGTGAAGGAGGAGATTCTCCGGAGGCTGGAGGAGCAGGAGCGCGGGGGCAGAGAACTCTGCGTGGTGGAGGCCGCTCTTCTTCTGGAGGATCACTATGAGAAGTTTTGTGATGAGATATGGTATGTATTCGCTGAGGAGGAGGTCCGGGTGGAACGGCTTATGAGCAGCAGGGGCTATACCCGGGAGAAGGCTCTGGGGATCATCCGGAATCAGGCGTCGGAGGAGTTTTACCGCTCCCATGCGGATCGTATCATCGAAAATAACGGGGACTGGGAGGAGACCTGTGCCCGGATTGACAAAGGAGTGGGCGTGCCATGCGGTTTTTGAGCATTGCCAGCGGAAGCAGCGGAAATTGTATCTACGCAGGAACGGACCGGACCCATGTGCTGGTGGATGCGGGAATCAGCGGAAAGAGAATCGAAGCGGGACTGAAGGAAGCGGATCTCTGCTGCAGGGATCTGGACGCCATTCTGGTTACCCATGAGCATTCCGATCATATCAAAAGTCTGGGGGTGCTGGCGAGGAAGTATCAGATTCCCATTTATGCCACAGGAGGCACGGTGGACGCCATCGAGCGCTCCGGGTGCCTGGGAAATCTCCCCGAAGGGATCTTTCACGAGATCCGGGAGGACGAGGCCTTTGTCATCAAGGACCTCACCGTGAATCCCTTCAGCATCCCTCACGACGCGGCTCAGCCCGTGGGATACCGGCTGGAGTGCGGCGCTCAGTCCGTGGGGATCGCCACGGATCTGGGGCGGTACGGGGAGTACATAATCGATCATCTCCAGAATCTGGACGTGCTCCTTCTGGAGGCCAATCATGACGTGCGGATGCTTCAGGTGGGAAAATATCCCTATATTCTCAAACAGCGGATTCTGGGAGACAGAGGGCATCTGTCCAATGAGAACGCAGGGAAGCTTCTGTGCAGACTGCTTCATGACGACCTGAAGGCCGTCTTTCTGGGGCATCTCAGCAAGGAGAATAATTACGAGGAGCTGGCTTACGAGACGGTCTGTTCGGAGATCGCCATGAGCGAAGAGCCCTACGGTCCCCGGGATTTCAGGATCCAGGTGGCCGGGAGGGACAGATGTTCGGAGCTGGTGACGGTATAGAACCGGGGAAAGGATGACAACATGAAAAAGACAATTATCACCGTAGTGGGAAACGATACTGTAGGAATCATTGCCAGAGTCTGCACTTATCTGGCCAATAATAACGTGAATATTCTGGATATCTCCCAGACCATCGTGCAGGGGTATTTCAACATGATGATGGTGGCGGATACCAGCGGCTCCCCCAAGGATCAGGGAACCCTGTCCAGGGAGCTTTCGGCCCTGGGGGATGAGATCGGCGTGGTGATTCGCTGCCAGCATGAGGATATTTTTAACAGGATGCACAGAATCTGACAGGGAGAGCATGGTATGATCAACATTTTTGAAGTGAATGAGACCAACAAGATGATCGAGCAGGAAAATCTGGATGTGCGTACCATCACCATGGGGATCAGCCTTCTGGACTGTATAGACAGCGATCCTGCCAGACTCAATGAAAAAATTTATGACAAAATTACGAAAAAAGCGGAAAAGCTGGTTTCCACGGGGGAAGAGATTTCCATGGAATACGGAATCCCCATTGTAAACAAGCGGATTTCCGTGACTCCCATCGCTCTGATCGGCGGGGCGGCCTGCCGCAGCGCGGAGGATTTTGCCGCCATCGCCCGGACTCTGGACCGGGCGGCGAAGACGGTGGGAGTGAATTTCATCGGAGGATATTCCGCTCTGGTGAGCAAGGGAATGACCCCGGCGGAGGAGCTTCTGATCCGTTCCATTCCTCAGGCTCTGGCTGAGACGGAGCGCGTCTGCAGCTCCGTGAATGTGGGCTCCACCAGAACAGGAATCAACATGGATGCGGTGAAGCTTATGGGAGAAATCGTTCTGGAGACGGCGAAGGCCACCCGGGAGCAGGATTCTCTGGGCTGCGCCAAGCTGGTGGTGTTCTGCAACGCTCCGGACGACAACCCCTTCATGGCGGGAGCTTTTCACGGCGTGACGGAGGCGGACTGCATCATCAATGTGGGCGTCAGCGGCCCCGGCGTGGTGAAGACGGCTCTGCAGAAAGCGCGGGGAGCGGATTTTGAGACGCTCTGTGAGACCATCAAGCGCACGGCCTTTAAGGTGACACGGGTGGGACAGCTGGTGGCTCAGGAGGCTTCCAGGGCTCTGAATGTTCCCTTCGGAATCGTGGATCTGTCTTTGGCCCCCACTCCCGCGGTGGGCGACAGTGTGGCGGAGATTCTGGAGGAAATGGGACTGGAAAAGGTAGGAGCGCCGGGGACTACAGCGGCTCTGGCCCTGCTGAACGACCAGGTGAAAAAGGGCGGCGTGATGGCCTCCACCGCAGTGGGCGGCTTAAGCGGCGCGTTTATTCCCGTCAGCGAGGATCAGGGAATGATCGACGCAGTGAGCGCCGGAGCTCTCACTCTGGAAAAACTGGAGGCCATGACCTGCGTATGCTCTGTGGGTCTGGACATGATCGCCATTCCCGGGGATACGAAGGCGTCCACCATCGCCGGCATCATTGCGGATGAGACGGCCATCGGAATGATCAATCAGAAGACTACGGCTGTCCGCGTGATCCCCGTGATCGGGAAGGGCGTGGGAGAGACGGTGGAGTTCGGCGGACTTCTGGGTTATGCGCCCATCATGCCGGTGAACGGATTCTCCTGCGAGGCATTTATAGAACGGGGCGGGCGCATTCCGGCTCCGATCCACAGCTTTAAGAACTGAAAATTTTTGGTTGACAGAGATTCTTTCCTGTGCTAAAGTAAGACACAGCGAAACCGATGAGGAAGAATAGTAAACTTTCCGGCGTCATCACAGAGAGCGGAGACTGGTGGAAATCCGTATGGTGCGGTTTGTTGAATGGACTTCTGAGGGCGGCCTGAAATTTATGATACGCCGGCTGATGGAATACTTTCGTTCCCTGCAGGGGAATGAGAGCTGGCTGAAGGGCGGATCACGGACATCCGGCAGATTGCCGGGAGAGTAGGCGCCGACGGGAACCGAACCCGTTACCAATCAGGAATGTATGTTTGTACATGAGAAAGTGGACATTTTTGTCAATTTGAGTGGTACCGCGATAATAAGTTTCTTATTACCGTCTCAAGCACAGCTTGGGGCGGTATTTTTATTTTACGGGACAATGCTCCGCGTTTCCCCGCAAAATAAAAAACTTCAGGCCGGAACAGTTCCGGCGGAATGAAAAAATCCCCGGCCCCATGACTCTTTCTCACGTCAGAACTCCGGAAGGTTGGCTGATATCTTCCGGAAGCACCCCATAGAATATCAGGGGAAATTAAAAGAAGAGAGGAGAAATCATCATGAAGAAATCAACAACAGCAAAGGTATTAGGCGCAGCCATGCTCACCATGTCTCTGGCGGGAGCAGCAAACGTTTATGCGGAGGATGCTCAGTATACCATTGGAATCCAGCAGTTCGCGGAGCACGGTTCTCTGGACAACTGCCGGGAGGGTTTCCTGGAGGGCCTGAAGGAAGAAGGCATTGAGGAGGGCGTCAACCTCACCATCGATTACAAAAACGCGGCTGCCGATATGGGAATGGCAGGACAGATTGCCGACAGTTTTGCGGCGGATAAAGTGGATCTTATGTGCGGAATCGCCACCCCCAGCGCTCAGAGCTGCTACAATGCGGCCATGGATGCGGGGATTCCCGTGATCTTTACCGCAGTGACAGACCCGGTGGCGGCAGAGCTGGCTGATGAGGAAGGGAATCCTGTGGGAGAGATCACAGGAACCAGCGATAAGCTTCCTGTTCAGCAGCAGCTGGAGATGATCCGCACTATGCTCCCCGAGGCGAAGACCATCGGAATTATTTACACCACCAGCGAGGCAAACTCGGAATCCGCCATCAAGGAGTACGAAGCCCTTGCAGGAGATTATGGATTTGAGATCGAGACCACAGGCATCACCGCCACAGCGGACATTCCTCTGGCAGCAGAGACCATTCTGGGCAAAGTAGACTGCATGACCAACCTGACCGACAATACGGTGGTGGCTTCTCTGGCAACCATTCTGGAGATGGCAAACGAGAAAAATATTCCTGTTTTCGGAAGCGAGATCGAGCAGGTGAAGATCGGCTGTCTGGCAGCGGAAGGTCTGGATTACATCGAGCTTGGCAAACAGACCGGACGGATGGCTGCTCAGGTGCTGAAGGGTGAAAAGAAGGCTTCTGAGATTCCTTACGAGACCATCGAGGAGGCAAGCCTTTACATCAACTCAGCGGTAGCGGAAAATCTGGGAATTGAGGTTCCCGAAGATCTTTCCTCCGCGGCTGCCGAGACATTTACGGAGATTACGGAGTATACCGCTGAATAAATAAGAAACGGCTCTCAGACCGGATCTGCGCCGGGCAGCGGACGGACCTGCCGCCCGGAGCAGAAAGGAAACGGTATCGTTTCATCACCTGACGTTTTGTCACCGCAGAACGGGAGAGGACAGCACAGGCATCGCTCCATGATTGGATAGAGGAAGACGAAAAGAAAGTCGCAGAAATGAGAGGACAGCACAGCCATCGCTTCATGATTCATGCAGCGGAGTACTGATACAGGGAGGTCATACCACATGGATTTTTTCATTACCATACTGGAACAGGGATTTATCTATGGAATTCTTGCCCTGGGCGTATATATTACCTATAAGATCCTGGATTTTCCGGATCTGACCACAGACGGAAGCTTTCCTCTGGGCGCGTCCGTGACGGCGGCGCTGATTTCCCGGGGAATGAATCCTTATCTCACCCTTCCTGTGGCGCTTCTGGCGGGGGCACTGGCGGGAATCTGCACGGGCCTCATTCACGTGAAGGGAAGGGTCCGGGATCTTCTCTCCGGAATCATAATGATGACGGCCCTCTGGACCATCAATCTCAGGATTGCCGGAACCTCCAATGTTCCCCTGTTTTCCAAGGAAACCATTTTCAAAAACGGGTTTCTGGAAGGGCTTCTGCCGGAGGGGCTGCTTCCCTACAGGACCATTCTGGTGATCCTGCTCCTCACGCTGGTGACGAAGCTGATCCTGGATTTTTATATGAGCAGCCAGTCCGGATTCCTCCTCCGGGCCGTGGGGGACAACGACAAGCTGGTAACCGCTCTGGCGAAGGATCAGGGCAACATGAAGATTCTGGGCCTTGCCATTGCCAACGGGCTGGTGTCCCTGGCCGGCTGCATCTTCTGTCAGGAGGAGCGTGTGTTTGAGATCTCCATGGGAACCGGCGCGGTGGTCATCGGTCTGGCCAGCGTGATCATCGGAACCAGCCTGTTTAAAAATCTCACGTTTATGAAAGCGACTACCGCGGTGATCCTGGGCTCTGTGATCTACAAAGCCTGCACGGCCATCGCCATGCGGAGCTTCGAGCCGCAGGACATGAAGCTGATTACGGCGGTGCTGTTTCTGATTGTTCTGCTTATCAGCATGGACAGAAAGAAGAAGGTGAAGACACATGCCTGAAGGAAAGGTCATGGAAGATTCACAGACAGCTTTTCAGGAAGGAGAAGGTGAAGAGACGTGCTGGAGTTAAAGGATATTTACAAGTATTATAATCCGGGCACTGTGAACGAACTGTGCCTTTTTAAGGGCTTTAACCTCACCGTGAAGGAGGGGGAATTCGTCTCCGTGGTGGGGAGCAACGGATCGGGGAAAACCTCCATGCTGAACATTATCTGCGGCAGCATTCCCATTGAGTCCGGGAGTATTCTGCTGGACGGGAAGGATATCACCCGGGAAAAGGAATTCCGCCGGAACGGGAAGATCGGCCGCGTATATCAGAATCCTGCTCTGGGCACCTGCCCCAGCATGACCATTCTGGAGAATATGTCCCTGGCGGACAATAAGGGAAAAACCTACGGGCTGAGGCGGGGGACCAATAAAAAGAGGATCGACTATTACCGGGAGCTGCTCAGGCCCCTGAACCTGGGCCTGGAGGACAAAATGTACGTGAAGGTGGGCTCCCTCTCCGGAGGACAGCGCCAGGCCATGGCTCTGCTCATGTCCACCATGACGCCCATAGAATTTCTGATCCTGGATGAGCACACGGCCGCTCTGGACCCCAAGACGGCGGAGATCATCATGCAGCTGACGGACACTCTGGTGAAGGAGAAGCATCTCACCACCATTATGGTGACCCATAATCTCCGGTACGCCGTGGAGTACGGCGACCGCCTGATCATGATGCATCAGGGAACCAGCGTGATCGACCGTGCCGGGGCCGAAAAAGCGGCGCTGGGCATCGACGATATCCTGTCCAAATTCAATGAGATCAGTATTGAGTGCGGAAATTAAACATTGCTGAGAATAATATGCTCAGACACAATCATTGAGATATTTAACGATATGATTTGGAAAATCGGGAAAAATTATGGTTTTATTCATATCGGTAATATTGCTGACCAATATTTCTCATTAGGCCCGATTTATTCGAAATTTTTGCTTCACATTTCGGTAAAAAAATCAATGATTGTGCTCAGAATATTTTCAAAATACAGACAGTTCTCAGAGCCGTATTAAAGAATAACAAGAGGCTTTTCGTATTCATGACGGAAAGTCTTTTTTGTTTTTTGTGAGAGAATGCCCTCGTAAATGTTCGACGCCCGGACGGATTCCCGGAAGACGTCCAGAGAAGCGGGATCCAGGACGGAGGATGCGTCCGCTGCCTTTGCCAGAAGGGGAATGCGGGATTTCTCCTTGATTTCTCGCAGTAGCGGCCGGGCGGAGGCGCGGAAGCCGAGGATTCTGGCGTAGGGAAGAACGGCGGGTTCGGAAGGAATCTCCAGCAGAATATGAAGCAGGGCGCGCCGGACTCTCGCACGAGTGAGCTCTTTGGAATGCAGAAGGGCGGCAAAGGAGGAGAACCCCTCGCAGCGGCCTCTCATCCGGTAAATTTTTCTGGC
>CANQUG010000093.1 GCA_947626985.1 uncultured Lachnospiraceae bacterium
ATCCATCCCTTATCCCTCTCATTTCTGAAAATTAGCCCCTTCCTACCCATTTGCTATTGAGTTTCCGAGACTACTCTATCGAAGTCTCATACAGATTATTGCCCTGAGAATCCACCACCACGATCACCGGAAAATCCTCCACGACCAGTTCCCGGACGGCTTCCGTTCCCAGATCTTCATAGGCAATTACTCTGGAGCTGAGAATTTTTTTTGACAGAAGAGCTCCCGCTCCGCCAACCGCCGCAAAGTACACCGCTCCGTTGCGCACAATTCCATCGATAACCTCTTTGCTTCTCTTTCCCTTTCCGATCATTCCCGCCATTCCCATATCCAGAAGCCTGGGCGCATATTTGTCCATCCGGGTGGCTGTGGTAGGCCCTGCTGACCCGATGGGACGCCCTTCCCTGGCGGGAGACGGTCCCATATAATAAATGGTAATTCCTTCTATATTAACAGGCAGTTCTTCTCCCCGATCCAAAGCTTCCACCATTCTCCTGTGAGCTGCGTCCCTCGCAGAGTAAATGGTACCTGAAATTTTTACGTAATCCCCCGCCCGAAGAGACAAAAGCTCGCTCTTACTGACAGGCGCTGTAATTTTTCTTTCCATATATTCTCCTTTCCGGCTGCTGTCCGCAAATTTTCGTATTCATCCGGTCTGTATGATTCTTCTTTTATCCCTCCAGCACCCTGCTCACATGCCTGTTCACATGACAGCAGATATTCACAGCCACGGGCAGCCCTGCAATATGGGTAGGATACGTATTGATATTCACCGCAAGGGCGGTAACCGTTCCCCCCAGTCCTCCGGGCCCGATGCCCAGATGATTAATTTTTTCCAGCAGCTCCTCCTCCATTTCCTTCACATAGGGAACTGGAGAAAATTCATTCACTGGACGGGTGAGCGCCTGTTTCGCCATGAGAGCGCATTTCTCAAACGTACCGCCGATTCCCACTCCGACCACCACAGGCGGACAGGCGTTGGGGCCGGCCTCCCGAACGGCGGTGAGAACGGCATTCTTTACTCCTTCAATGCCGTCCGCAGGCTTCAGCATAAATATACGGCTGGTATTTTCACTTCCAAATCCCTTGGGAGCAAGAGTAATTTTTACCTTCTCCCCTGGAACAATCGAATAATGAATTACTGCAGGAGTATTGTCCCCGGTATTTTCCCGAATCAGGGGATCCCCCACCACTGACTTGCGGAGATAGCCCTCCTGATATCCCTGACGGACGCCTTCATGAACGGCGTCCTCCACAGAACCTCCCACAAAATGCACATCCTGGCCCGCCTCCAGAAACACCACAGCCATACCCGTATCCTGGCAGATGGGAATTTTATCATTTTTCGCAATTTTCAGATTCTCCTGAAGCTGGCCCAGAATCTGGCAGCCCAGAGGGGATTTCTCCTCCTCCGACGCTTTTTTCAAAGCTTCCTGCATATCAGGGGACAGCTCATAATTAATCTCCATACACATTTCCCTGACCGCTCTGGTAATCTCTGATACCTGAATATTTTTCACTGGTTTTCCTCCCTGTATTTCCGGACTCCGTAAAAGGAACTCCATTCTGGCAAAAAAGGCTGCCAAAAGCAGCCTTATTGCAGTTTCCCGGCAATTCTGTCTTCATATCCCGGATTCTTTTTGATGAATGTTTCGTAAGCTGTCACATAATCTTTGTAGATATCGGTGGTCATGAATTTCGCATAATCCGCCGCTGCCTTCTGACTCATCTCCTCCGTCACATCGGAGGGCGGATATACGTAATATTTTTTATCCTCCATTCCCGTCATATAGGTGCTGATACTGGGATAGATCTGTCCGTTTTCCAGCTCCATACTGTAAATGATATATACGTATGTATAATCTTTACTTTCGGAAAGCACGCCGCATCTGTCTATAGTGACCTTTTTCGGCTTGTGGGCCTCAAAATACCGGATGGTGGCGTCAATCTCCTTCTGAAGGATTTCTTCATTGCCTTCGGAGGCCTTATAGCAGCTTTTGGCTCTGTTGGCTTTTCCGTTCCCGTATGCTTTGATCAGCTCCTTCACCACGCTTTCCGGAGAACCGTGACTGACGCCGCAGCTTTTTACCCCGAAAATAATTACAATAATAAGAAGAAAAATTCCTCCTCCTGCGATAAGATACGGCAAATTTACAGATCCGCGCGTTCCCGATCTTTTTCTTTTTGATCTGCGGACAGGTTTCTTCGCCGCGGTTCTTCTTCTGTTTCCCGTACTGCTGCTTCTTCTTCCGGTTTCTGCCGCAGGAACCCGTTTCCTTTCGTTCTCTTCCATGACTAATTCATTTCTCCCTCTGTATCCTCAGCGGGATCTGACTCCTCCCTGTCAGACTCGGCGTCCTCCGGAAGATCCTCCTCTTCCTTTTCCCTTACCTTGGCAAAGCTGGCCACTGTCACGCCATCAGAAAGATTGATCAGCTTTACGCCGGAAGTAATTCTGCCCAGTACAGAAATATCCGAACACTCCAGACGGATAATGATTCCCTCCGCAGTGATCATCATGATCTCATTATTCTCATCAACCGCCTTGGCGCCGATGACGTTGCCGGTCTTCTCTGTGATCTTATAGCACTTCACACCCTTGCCGCCCCGATTCTGAGCGGTAAATTCGCTGATGAACGTACGTTTGCCCATGCCCAGCTCGGACACTACCAGAAGATATTCTCCCTGGGAGGCCAGCTGCATGGCTACCGCCTCATCGTCGTCCACCAGATTAATTCCCCGGACGCCCATGGAAATTCTGCCGGTAGGTCTCACATCCGTTTCACTAAACCGGATACACTGACCATATTTCGTCACAAGGAGAATATCGTCCTCGCCCTGAGTGGCCTTCACTTCGATGAGCTCGTCGTCGTCACGAAGAGCGATGGCCGCAAGACCTGTTTTCCGCACATTCGCGTACTCCTGAAGAGGCGTCTTCTTGATAACGCCTTTTTTCGTAGCCATGACAAGATATCCCTCGGAATGGAACTCATCGATGGGAATCACAGCCGTGATCCTCTCGCCCGGCAGGAGCTGCAGAAGGTTGATGATAGCGGTGCCTCTGGCCGTTCTGCCCGCCTCGGGAATCTCGTAGGCCTTCAGACGATATACCCGGCCTGTATTGGTAAAAAACATCACATAATGATGAGTGGTTGTCATCATCAGTTCTTCAATATAATCATCCTCCAGGGTCTGCATTCCCCGGATTCCCTTGCCGCCCCGGTTCTGGCTGCGGAAATTCTCATCCGTCATCCGCTTGATATATCCCATCTTCGTCATGGTGATCACCATATTTTCAACGGGAATCATATCCTCCATGGAAATATCGTATTCGTCAAAGCCGATGGCAGTTTTTCTGTCGTCCCCGTATTTCTCGGAAATCAGCAGGATCTCCTCCCGGATGACCCCCAAAAGAAGATTTCTGTCCGCCAGGATGGCGGTAAGCTTTTCGATCCTTTCCATCAGCTCCGCATACTCCGCTTCCAGCTTCTCCCGTTCCAGACCGGTGAGAGCTCTCAGACGCATATCCACAATGGCCTGGGCCTGAACGTCCGTCAGCTCAAAGCGCGCCATCAGCTCTTCCTTGGCGATCTGCACGCTGCGGGAGCTGCGGATAATGTGAATCACTTCATCAATGTTGTCCAGAGCCTTCAGAAGACCTTCCAGTATATGAGCCCGCTCCTGCGCTTTGTTCAGGTCGTACTTCGTTCTTCTGGTAACCACGTCCTCCTGGTGGGCCAGATAATAATTCAGCATATCCGCAAGGTTCAGAACCTTGGGTTCCAGGCTGCCTCCGGTATTCACCAGACAAAGCATGATCACGCCGAAGGTATCCTGCAGCTGCGTATGCTTGTACAGCTGATTCAGAACCACGTTGGCATTTACGTCCTTCCGCAGATCGATGCAGATCTGCATGCCCTCACGGCTGGAATGATCGTTCAGATCCGTGATTCCGTCTATTTTTTTATCCCGGACCAGCTCCGCGATCTTTTCAATCAGACGGGCCTTATTCACCAGGTAGGGAAGCTCCGTGACCACGATCCGGCTTTTGCCGTTGGGCAAAGTCTCGATATTGCTCACCGCCCGCACGCGGATCTTGCCGCGCCCCGTGCGGTACGCCTCCTCGATTCCTCTGGTTCCCAGAATGGTGGCTCCGGTGGGAAAATCCGGCCCCTTCACGATCTGCAGAAGCTCATCCATGGTGGTTTCTCTCTGCTCATTCACCGTATTATCAATGATCCTGACAACAGCGGCGATCACCTCCCGGAGATTATGGGGAGGAATATTCGTAGCCATACCTACAGCGATACCCGACGTTCCGTTCACCAGAAGGTTGGGATAACGGGAGGGAAGCACCACCGGCTCTCTCTCCGTCTCGTCGAAGTTCGGCTGAAAATCCACGGTATCCTTATTGATATCCGCAAGCATTTCCATGGAAATCTTACTCAGACGGGCTTCCGTGTACCTCATGGCGGCTGCGCCGTCCCCATCCACGGAACCGAAATTTCCATGGCCGTCCACCAGAGGATATCTGGTAGACCACTCCTGTGCCATATTTACCAGAGCTCCGTAAATGGAGCTGTCCCCATGGGGATGATATTTACCCATGGTATCGCCGACGATACGGGCACACTTCCTGTGAGGCTTGTCCGGACCGTTGTTCAGCTCGATCATGGAATACAGTACCCGGCGCTGAACGGGCTTTAAACCGTCCCTCACGTCGGGCAGCGCTCTTGAGGCAATGACGCTCATGGCGTAATCGATGTAGGACTTCTCCATGGTCTTCTGCAGGTCTACCTCATGAACTTTATCAAATATATTATCTTCCATCATTACCTCCAGAGACACATTTCCTGTGCCTTCGTCCATGAACCGCCGGTCGGAAGACCTTCTTCACTGCAAATAAAACAGTCAGACCTTCCGGCCGGCGGATCATCTATTCTTTTTCACTCATCTGTCCTATTATCTGCGTACGCAGCCCTTTAAATATCCAGATTTTCCACAAATCTGGCGTTTTCCTCGATAAACTCCCGTCTGGGCTCCACCTTGTCCCCCATGAGAGTGGTGAAGGTAAGATCGATCTCGGAGGCTGCGGATTCGTCCATGGTCACCCGAAGAAGGATTCTCTTTTCCGGATCCATGGTGGTCTCCCAGAGCTGCTCCGCATCCATCTCTCCCAGTCCTTTGTAACGCTGAATCTTATTGTTGCTGTCCCGTCCGATCTCCTCCAGGATCCTGTTCAGCTCCGGATCATCGTAGGCGTACCAGATCTTTTTGTTCTTTTCGATCTTATACAGAGGCGGCTGGGCAAGATACACATATCCCTGCTTGATCAGCTCCGGCATAAAACGATACAAAAATGTGAGAAGCAGTGTGGCAATGTGGGCTCCGTCCACATCCGCATCCGTCATAATGATGATCTTGTGATAACGGAGCTTCGTAATATCGAAATCCTCATGAATCCCCGTGCCGAAGGCGGTGATCATGGCCTTGATCTCATTATTCCCGTAAATCTTGTCCAGGCGGGCTTTCTCCACGTTCAGAATCTTTCCTCTCAGGGGAAGAATCGCCTGGGTAGCTCTGTTTCGGGCGGTTTTCGCGGAACCTCCTGCGGAATCCCCCTCCACGATATAGATCTCGCAGTTTCTGGGATCCTTGTCCGAACAGTCCGCAAGCTTGCCCGGAAGTGATAATCCGTCCAGAGCGGATTTTCTTCTGGTAAGCTCCCGGGCCTTCCTGGCCGCTTCCCTGGCCCTCTGGGCCAGAACGGATTTCTCAATGGTGGTTTTCGCCACCCCGGGATTCTGCTCCAGAAAAATTTCCAGCTGTTTGCTCACCACGCTGTCCACCGCGGTTCTGGCCTCGCTGTTGCCCAGTTTCTGCTTGGTCTGCCCCTCGAACTGAGGATTCTCGATCTTTACGCTGACAATGGCCGTAAGTCCCTCCCGGATATCCTCTCCGCTGAGATTCGGCTCGCTGTCTCTTAAAAGCTTGTTTTTTCTGGCATATTCATTGAAGGTTTTGGTAAGAGCGTTGCGGAAGCCCATGATGTGAGTTCCGCCCTCAGGAGTATTGATATTATTTACAAAACCATAGCAGTTTTCCGTGTAGGAATCATTATGCTGCATGGCCATTTCCACGGAAATTCCGTCTCTGCTTCCTTCGCAGTAAATAATTTCGGGATAAAGAGGCTCCTTGCTTTTGTTAAGATAGGTGACAAATTCCCGGATACCGCCCTCATAGTGGAAGCTTTTTTCCCGCTGCATCTCCTCTCTGGTATCCTTAAGAGTAATTTTAAGGCCCTTGGTGAGAAACGCCATCTCCCGAAGACGCTGTTTCAGGATATCAAAATCGTAAACCGTCTCCTCAAATATTTCTTTATCGGGAAGAAATTCCACCGTGGTACCCCTTTTTCCCGGTTCGCAGATTCCGGAAATTTCCAGAGGATAAAGAGGTTTTCCTCTCTCATATTTCTGTTTGTATTCTTTTCCTTCATTATAAATAGTGACCTCCAGCCATTCGGAGAGAGCGTTCACTACAGACGCTCCCACGCCGTGAAGGCCGCCGGATACCTTGTATCCCCCGCCGCCGAACTTGCCTCCCGCATGGAGAATGGTAAAGACTACCTCCACGGCGGTGATGCCGGCTTTATGATTAATACCCACGGGAATTCCCCGTCCGTTATCTATAACCTTAATGGAATTATCCGGATTAATGATTACCTGAATCTCCGTACAGTACCCCGCCAGAGCTTCATCGACCGCATTATCCACAATTTCATATACAAGATGGTGGAGACCCCGGCTGGACGTACTGCCAATATACATACCGGGTCTTTTGCGAACCGCCTCCAGCCCTTCCAGAATCTGAATCTGGTCAGCTCCGTATTCTGTCTTTTCTGCGCCCATGTTTCCTCCTCGTATAATCCGAATTCATCAACTTTACATTTCGCCCGCCTGAATTTCCATCCGCCGCCCGGCATAAGGCCTTTCAGGTGACTTCTTACTGGCATAATTCACTATAAACACACTGATATCACTATATTATATCATAAAAACTGCACCGTTTCCAATAAAAAATTCCCCGCTCCTCAGCCTCAGTTTCCGTCACAATCACAGCAGCTCCTGATAAATCTCCCTTTTGGAAACTCCCCGGTCCTTCGCCACCAGCTTCATGGCTTCCCTGCGGGGAATCCCCTGTTTCTCATAAAAGTCCATATGCTGCTCCACGGTCATATCCTTCCAGGACTCCTGCTCTTCCCGGCTGATCTCCTGACGGCTCTTTCCGGCAATCACCAGAACACATTCTCCCAGAGGCTTCTCCTCCTCGTAATGCCTGGTCAGTTCCCCGAGAGTTGTGCGAAAGGCTGTCTCATGCTTCTTGGTCAGCTCCCGGCAGAGAGCGGCAGGCCTGTCTCCCAGAACCTCCAGCAGCTCCTTCAGGGTACGGAGCAGATGATGAGGAGCTTCATAGAGAACAATGGTCCTGGTCTCCCGGGAAAGTTCTTCCAGAATCAGCCTGCGCTCTTTTTTATCAGCAGGAAGAAACGCCTCGAAGGCAAATCTCCGGGAAGGAAGTCCGGATAAAGTGAGCGCCGTAATACAGGCCGCAGGTCCCGGCAGAGAAGTCACCTCAATACCCGCCTCATAGCACATGGCCGTCAGTTCTTCTCCGGGATCGGAAATCCCCGGCGTTCCGGCGTCTGTGATGAGAGCGATATTCTGTCCGGAGAGCATTTTTTCAATGAGAACATGAGCTTTCTCAATTTTGTTATATTCGTGATAGCTGGTCATGGGCGTCTTTATGCCGAAATGATTCAAAAGCTTGATGCTGTTTCTGGTATCCTCCGCGGCGATCAGATCCGCTTCCTTCAGAATTCGCAGAACCCTCAGGGTAATATCCTCCAGATTTCCAATAGGGGTCGCGCATAAGTATAATTTTCCGCTCATATTTTCCTCCGTACCTGACTGTATTTTCCCGCCTGACGACGATCGGCCCTGAAAAACCGGCTTCACCCCGCGGAAAAAATCATTCAGAATCGATTATCTCAAAGGGACGCCCCCGTCAGATCATATCGTAAGCTTCCAGAATGGATTTTGTGTAAACGCCCGGTCTCTCATAAACGATCAGAGGCTTTTCCACAGTGATTCTGGAATTTCCCCCCTTCAGACATTCCAGCAGCACCATATTGGGCTCCCGGTTTATGTAAGGATAGACCAGTTGCATCCTCTTGGGCTCCAGTTTATATTTCACAAGAACATTCATGATCTCCGCCAGCCGAAAAGGCCGGTGAACCATATAAAACCTGCCTCTGTCCTTCAGAACCGCAACGGCCGTTTTCACCACGTCCTCCAGCGTGCACAGGATTTCGTGCCTGGCCACAGCCTTCGGCAAATAAGGATTGGTGAGACCGTGGGCGCCCATCATATAGGGAGGATTGCAGGTCACAACATGAAAAGAAGCTGCCCCAAAAATGTCAGCAGCCTCTTTTATATCTCCCTGTACAATGCGGATCTCTGATTCCAGCCCGTTATATTTCACGCTTCTGCCTGCCATTTCCGCACACTCCTCCTGAATTTCCAGGCCGGTGAAATGCAGTCCCTCCGTCTTTGCCCGCAGGAGAATGGGAATCACTCCCGTCCCCGTGCCCAGATCCAGCACGGTTTCTCCCTTTTTTACCCTGGCAAAGCCGGACAGCAGAACCGCATCCATACCAAAACAGAATTTTTCAGGATCCTGTATGACAAAAAACCCGTTCTGCAGGTCGTCCAGACGCTCGTGGGATTTTATCAGATCACTATTCATTTAACTTGGATTCTCCTCCCTTGTCCTCCAGCTTTTTCAGTTCCTTCATTTCCTGCTCGGAAACCTTCACCTTCTTCTTCCGGGGACGGAATTTCAGTTCGGTCACGGGATATTCCTGAATTTCCTTCTCGTCATTGATCTCCACGATCACCTTTACTCTCTGACGGAGTACATTCACACTGTGCACCGTACCGTTCAGTCCGTCGGGAAGAGTAACGGTATCTCCCACTCCCGGAAGGCGCTTGTTCAACTCCTCATAGGTCTCCTGCTCATTTTTCAGGCAGCACATCAGCCTGCCGCAGACGCCGGAAATCTTGGTCTGATTCAGAGAAAGATTCTGCTCCTTGGCCATCTTGATGGATACCGGGGCAAATTCGGAGAGATAGGTATGACAGCACAGACACCTGCCGCAGATACCGATTCCTCCCAGAATCTTGGTCTCATCCCGGACGCCGATCTGACGGAGCTCGATTCTGGTCTTAAACACAGAGGCCAGGTCCTTCACCAGCTGGCGGAAATCGATCCGCCCGTCCGCTGTAAAATAAAAGAGTACTTTATTATTGTCAAAGGTATATTCCGCGTCGATCAGCTTCATCTCCAGCTTATGCTCGCGGATTTTTTTCTGGCAGATCTTAAAGGCTTCCTTTTCTTTTTTGCGGTTCTGCTCCTCCCGCATGTCGTCCTCAGCGGTAGCCACCCGAAGGACCTCCTTCAGAGGATGCACCACATCCGTATCCGGAACCTCCCTGGGCTCCAGGACCACTCTTCCATACTCCACGCCTCTGGCCGTCTCCACGATCACGTGATCGCTGCCTTTGATCTCATAATCCTTCGGGTCAAAATAATAAATCTTCCCCACATTGCGAAATCTGATACCTACAACCTTCGTCATTTTTATTTCTCCCTGATAGTCAGGAACAGAAGCTCCAGCGCAAGCTCAAAATTCACGTTCGCCCGCAGACGCACCTTGGTACTGGACAAAGCTTCCAGAATTTTTTCCAGGTTCTCATAGGAACGCTGGCTCGCCTGTTCCCTGATAAAGTTAATTTCCTGCTTAAATACCAGATTATCGATCTCTCTGGTAGCCTTGAACATCAGCACGTCTCTGAACCAGAACTGGAAAATATCCAGATAGTCGTTGATATTATGCTTTTCCGTGGACAGATTCTTGATTTCCTCCGCCAGCTCATAAACTTCCATTTTGCTGGAATATTTCAGTATCTTCAAAGCATTCTGGGTAAGCCTGGAAAATTCCTCGGAGGTCGCGGCCTCCCTGGCCTTTCCGATACTTCCCTGAGCAAAGGACGCGTCGATCTCCGCCTGATAATCCGGAATATGAAGGTGCTCCATAAGATACTTTTTTACAAGAGCGTCATCCACCACCTTCAGATCCAGGCGCACGCATCTGGACAAAATCGTGGGAAGCAGCGCGTCCGCATTAGACGTGAGAAGCATGATCACCGCGTATTCCGGCGGTTCCTCGATGGTTTTCAAAAGGGCATTCTGGGCCTGTACAGTCATAAGATCCGCTTCCGGAATAATATAAATCTTATGGGGACTGTAGTACGGCCGGATATCCACATCCTGAATCACCTGCTCACGAATTTCGTCGATGGAGATCGTTCCCGGCTTTTCATGATTCACCATGATGATATCCGGATGATTTTTCCCCAGAGCCTTTTTACAGGAATCGCATTTCTGGCAGGGCTCCGTTCCTCCCTCTTCACACTGAAGGGTGATGGCAAAGGTAGTAGCCAGAAGTTTTTTACCGGAACCTGCGTCTCCTGTAAAAATATAGGAATGGGATACCTTTCCCGACTGCATTGCATTCTTCAAATGTCTGATAATTTCCTCATGTCCGATAATATTGTTAAAACCCAACATCCGGAATCACCCCTCTCAAGCATATTCAGTTACATTATAACATATACAGTATACAAGAAAAAGCTTTTTTTACTTTGCCGTCCACTTTCTCACGAGGCCCGGCTGCCCTTTAAAAAGGTTCACTGAAGAGACCGGATATAATTTTTCAGTTCCTCCACACAGTCTTCCAGGATCACATTCTCAAATCGCTTCCAGATTCCCGCTCCCAGAATATTCTCCTCCGAAAAATCCGATTCATCCGCCAGAAATCTTCTGCACATTTCCGCGTACTTCTGATTTTCCGGCTTTTTTTCTCTTATGAGGGCCCGGGTGAGGCGCTCCCCTGTCTCCACGTAAATATACAGAGGAACCACGGATTCCTCTCCAAAGTATTTTTTTATCTTTTTGTAAGATTCCAGAGTGCCGATTCCCAGATAATCCCGCTCCGACAGCTGAATCTGACCGTCGTCCGCGGTAAAATAGGTCCAGATCCCGTGAATCGTCTGGTAGGAACGGGATTCTATGACACGCCCGTTTCTGCGGAATTCCTTGAGAGTATTTTCATCCACAAAGTAATATTGCTTTCCGGACTCTTCCTTCGCGCGGATCGGACGGGTGGTATAGGGAACGATTCTCTTCAGGTTCAGCTCCGGATCCTCCAGCAGCCTTCCGTAGATCTTATCCTTTCCAACCGCGCTCTTTCCCATGATATAAAATATTTTTCCCATAATTTATCTGATTTTTACAGACGCTCCTTTACTTCCTGCAAATTTTTCCAACCACAGGGCTATGAAACGGAGGATACCGCACCTTCCGCCACTACGCGGATCTCCCCGCCGGCAAAATCAGCCATACCCTGAAGCTCAAGGCCCTGATTTCTGTATCTTCTCATATTTTCCACAATTTGTCCAGTAATCTGTTCTCCCGGAGTGAGGATGGGAATCCCCGGAGGATAAAGATATACAAATTCGGAGGAGATTCTGCCGATGCTTTCCTCCAGAGGCAGAGAGATACAGGGAGCGTCCATAGCGGAAGCGATAGACATAACTGCAATATTTTCTGCATTCTTTTTACTCTCTCTGTTTCCTCTGTTCGTTTTTTTTTGATTTTTTATATAATTTTCAGAATCTTCTGTCTTTATATTATTTTTTAAAATACTTTCCGGATTTATTTGTTCCTTACTGATTTTATCCCTGCTGATTTTTTCTTTATTTATTTTTTCTCCATTGATTTTTTTTTCATTGATTTTCTTTTTATCCGCTTCTTTCCGATCCAGCTCCTCCACCGCCCGGCACAGCCGTTCAAAGCCCTCCGGCGTATCCCCAACAGAGGAAAGGGCAATCACATAATCTTCCGATGCCATTTCCATCTGCAGATGATAGTTTTCCAGCAGAATCTCATGCAGCTGCTTTCCTGTCAAAGACGTATGTTTCACCGACAATACAATCTTTGATCTGTCATAATCAAAAATTCCCTGCTGCCCGGACCGGTCCGGATCAAACAGACGAATCCTGCTGCATCGGGAAAGTCTTTTCCTGGCCTTCTCCAGACGTTCCGTAAACTCCCGGAACATCTCCTCTCCATGGACAGACAGCTGATGCATACACGCATCCATAGAAGCCATCAAAATATAGGAAGGACTGCTGCTCTGATAAATTCCCATGAACCTCCGGACAGCGTCTCTGTCCACCCGGTCACTGCATTTGTGGAGAACAGCCGTCTGAGTCATGGACGGCAATGTTTTATGCAGACTCTGAATCACCAGATCCGCTCCCAGTTCCGCCGCGGATACGGGAAAATAAGAAGAAAAATGGAAATGAGCCCCGTGAGCCTCATCCACGATCAGCGGAACATGAAAATCATGGGCGATTTCCCCGATTTTCTTCACATCGGAAACCACTCCGTCGTAGGTCGGAGAAGTAATCAG
Organism: uncultured Lachnospiraceae bacterium; assembly: GCA_947626985.1. GTDB lineage: Bacteria > Bacillota > Clostridia > Lachnospirales > Lachnospiraceae > Blautia_A. Next base: position 12,596 of record CANQUG010000093.1, read on the forward strand.
CACTGCTTCCACATCCGGATGCTCTGCCAGGGATCTTTCCACATCCTCCGGCAAAATACCCCCATTGATCCACAGGTCCGGCTCCGTCCGGGGATAAAGATACACCGGCTGCAGATCTCTCAGATATACGGCATGATACGCCGCTTTATGACAGTTTCTGGCCATCAGAATCTTTCCGCCTTTTTTTACGGAGGCGCTGATGGCCGCCAGAAGAGCGGCGGTGCTTCCGTTCACGCTGTAAAAGCTCTCCGGAACATCATATAATTTTGCGATAAACTCCTGAGCCTCCTTCAAAACTCCTTCCGGATGATGAAGATTATCAAATCCGTCAATTTCCGTTATATCCTGCCCCAGCGGAAAAAATCCCGGCAGACAGGAAGGATTTCTCTTATGCCCCGGCATATGAAAAGGATAAATGTCTGTCCCTGAATAATCCTTCAGAAGTCTGGATAAATTACTGTTTTTCATGGATAAAATCTCCGGATGTCCTGTTATTTACAACTTCAGTTATCATTTTTACAAGTTCAATTATCAGTCCGCCGTAATAAATGTCATATGCTGTTCATAAAAATAAACTTCTCCGATGCAATTACTCAAATACCACAAGAGCGAGGTATTATTTTTTCAATAGTCAGCAGTTTTATTTTTTTCTCTATGCCTCCCGCATATCCGGTAAGGCTTCCGTCACTGCCCA
>CANQUG010000094.1 GCA_947626985.1 uncultured Lachnospiraceae bacterium
GAATGAAAGGCAGAAAGAGGGACTCGTAAGAGTCCCCCGTCATCGCGCCCTATTTCCCCACCCCGTGAAAAGTAACGCTTTCTGTCCTGGGTGAAATAACGTCGAAACATGCTCCGCCGCAGGAAGCATGTTTGTGAAAAATGTAAAAAAATATTGCCCGCATCGCTTAAAAAAAGTATAATATGACTTACTGGAGAAAAAAATAATACTACGAAAGATGGAGACCACTTTCATGCTGAAAAAGTTTGGAAAAGGAATTTCTGTACGTATGCTGCTGGGTTATCTGCTGCTTCTCGTTCCCCTTTATGCGCTGCTGATCATCGGACAGACCAGCTATATGGGAGCTCTGCAGAACCAGGCCGTCAGCTCGGCGCAGTCCATACTGGCGCTGAATATGAATTCCCTGGATCAGGAAATCCGGCAGATTAACATGTTTCTGTACAATTTTACCACGACCAATGAAGAATATATTTCTCTGCAGAAGCGCACGGATATGGAATCAGCCCAGTATCTTCTTTCTTTTCTGGATTCCAATACCAGGATCCGGGAGCAGCTGGTGGCCTGCCAGTACGACGGCGCCATGTTTATGAATGTGGAGGACAGCGATTTCGACTTTGTGACGGTTTCCAATGCCCTCAATGACTACAGGCAGGAGATCGAGGCGGATATTCTGAGAAGCCCCCTGATTCACGTGACCTGTCAGTGGCAGGTGGTGACTCTGGCCGGGCAGAAGTATCTCGCGCATTCTTACGGCTATAATCAGGTATTTTCCGGGGCGGCCATTAATCTGGAATCTTTTGCGCAGAATCTGAGGGATACCCTGGCTTATGAGGACTGCGTGGTGAGTATTGACCCGGTGGCGGAACTGGAAGAGAATGAGGCATATATTCCTTTTTCCGTAGATATCCGGACCACCGGACATAACGTGTGCGTATATCTGAATAAGGATGAGATTTATCATCAGATTTCTCTTGTGCATCGGATCATATATGTAGTCTCATTTTTAAGTATTTTGTTTATTCCGCTGCTTCTGCTGGGATCGTGGAAAGGGATCGTCAAGCCGCTGCACCGGATCGAGGAGGCGCTCCATCGTCTCGGAAAGGGGGAGCAGGATTACCGGATTCCTTATTTTTCCTCTTCCAGTGAATTTGAGAATCTGCAGGCCAGTTTTAATAATATGGCGGATGAGATCACGAATCTGAAGATCGAGGCGTATGAGCAGGAACTGGAGAAGGAGCAGGTCATGCTGCAGAATCTGCAGCTCCAGATCGGCCCCCATTTTCTTCTGAATTTGTTTAATCAGATTTTCAGTATGGCGCAGCTCAGAGATTTTGAGAGCATTCAGGTGATGAGCCTTTACCTGTCCAGATATTTCCGCTATCTGTTCCACAGTGAGAAGACGGCGCCTATAGGGGAAGAGGTGGAGATCGTCCGGGCTTATATAGAAACCATGGAACTGCGTTATGTGGACTGTTTTCAGACGGAGTGGGATCTGGATGAATCCCTGTTTTCCTGCAGAATTCCGCCGCTGATGCTTCACAATCTGGTGGAGAACGTGTTCAAATACGCGGTGCAGGAGGGAACGGAGACTCTGATCCGGATCAGCCTTCACAGGGAAAACGGGTTTGCCGTGCTCAGTGTGGAGGACGATGGACCCGGGATGGAGCCGGAGATCGTGGAGGGAATCCGGGCCAGGAAAAAGATCACCAAAAAGGACGGAACCCATGTGGGGATCTGGAACGCGGTTTATCGGCTGAAACGTTTCTGCGGGGAGGATAGCTTCCTGGAAGTGGAATCCGTTTTATCAGAAGGGACGAAAATGAGGATCGGAGTTCCGGTAAACGGAGAACTGTAGTGGATCAGAAGCAAAGGAATACGGGTGAGATGTATGAATAAACTGACGATACTGATCGTGGATGATGAAATGCTTTCCAGAAAGGCTCTTGTATCGGGAGTGGACTGGGAAAAGCTGGGAATCGGAAAAGTACTGGACGCTTCGTCGGCGGAAGCTGCCAGAAAATATTTTATGGAGGAACGGGTGGACCTGGCTCTCATTGATATCGAGATGCCCGGGGAGAGCGGGCTGGACCTGCTGGAATGGGTCCGTCAGGAAGCCCGGCTTAAAATTCCCTGTGCGTTTCTTACCTGCCATGCGTCCTTTGATTACGCCCAGACGGCCATCCGGCTGGAGCGCTTCGACTATCTTTTAAAGCCTGCGGTCTATACGGAGGTGGAGGCGCTGGTGAAGCGGATGATCGAGAGCTGTACAGACGCTGTGGAGAGACAGCAGGTAGAAGAATACGGCCGTCAGTATCTCCGGGAAAAGGAGATGGACGGCAGAAAATACGAAAAAGAAGCCAGCAATACCGGCGATATTGTAGACGAACAGATCCAGTATATCCGCACCCACCTCTTCGAGAAGCTCTCTCTGACGGAGCTGGCGTATAAGGCGGGGCTGAATCCCAACTACTTTAATAAGGTGTTTAAGGCCAGAACCGGCGACACCGTGAACAAATTTATCATTAACGAGCGGATGCAGCTGGCGGCCAGCCTCCTTCAGAAGGGAAATCTGAAGGCCTATGCCGTGGCGGAGCTGGTAGGCTATGATAATTACTCTCATTTTGTCAATATGTTTAAAAAGACCTACGGGGTTTCTCCGGATCAGTGGAGAGGAAAGAACGAAGGCAGGCAGGCAGCAGTCCTGATACACTCAGTTTCGCTGCTATCCGGAAGTGCGGCTGCCGGAACCTGACGCGGGGCTGAAATATTTGCCGGAGGCTTTCATTGTTATCTTATGGGGCTGTCGGATAATTGCGTGACAACACGATATGTGGAAGAATGATCTTATACATCCTTTCTGTTTTGTGTTTTGTCAGCATTTATCGGCGGCTCCATAAATTTTGCCTTTTTTTGCCTGCGCATCAGAGAAAAAGGACTCAGATGAGTCTGGAATCTTTTGTGATAAAGACTATTTCCGGGCGGGACAGAAAAGAAAAAGTGGAAAAAACGCATGATACTGGTGGAGAAATCTTATGGGAATTCGTCAGGTTTTATAATAGAATACAGCTATCAGATAAAGAACGAGGAAAAAAGCAAACATAACAGAAGAAAACAAAATTGAAACAGGAGGAAATGAAAAATGAAAAGAAGAGCAATATCCGGACTTATGGCAGCAATGCTCATGTGCACCGGTGTTATGGCAGGCGGCGCAGTAAATGTAAAAGCAGACGATCCGACGCATATCGTTCTGGAATCTCTGTTCTTCGGATCCCAGCCCGCAGATCTGGCAGCTGTGGAGGCAGCCATCAATGAGATCACCATTCCGGAGATCAATGTGGAAGTGGAACTGTATCCTCTGAACTTCGCGGACGCCAGCTCCCAGGTGAGCCTGATGATCTCCGCAGGGGACCAGCTGGACCTGGTGGTGACTCCCACAGAGAGTGAGTTTCTTTCCCTGGTGAGCAAGAACATGCTTCTGGAGCTGGATGATCTGTACGAAGAATACGGCCCCGATATTAAGGAAAGCGCGGAGGCTGTTCTGGGCGGCGGTTATGTGGACAATACCCTTTACGGAATTCCTTCCATTGAAAAATATGGACGTACCTTCGGTCTCATGGTCGCAAAAGAAGCGGTGGATGCGGTTGGCTGGGATAAATTTGAAGACCTCACCATGGATGAACTGGGTGAATTTATGGCGAAGGTGAAGGAAGCCTATCCGGACAAAACCATTATGCAGATGACCGGCGGCGGCGCAAACCTTGCAAACTTTGAGTATTTTTATCTGACCGATTACCTTGGAGCGGACGCGGCCTGCGGCGCGGTTATGGGCGCGGGTCTGGACGGAAACAGCGAGATCGTGAATGTGTTTGCCACAGAGGAATATAAAGAATACTGCCAGAAGATGAGAGAATGGTACCAGGCCGGATACATTAATCAGGATGCTGCTACCAACACCGATACCTCTCAGAGCGCGGTTACAGCGGGAACGGCTCTTGGATATCTCCTTTATACGGAGCTGGATATGGTTCCCGGTCAGTCCACGGCAAACGGCGTAGATATGGTTGCCCTGAATACCCGCGGTCATTATATGATGCAGACGGACGTAGGAATGCAGCAGTGGTGCATCCCCTATACCTGTGAAGACCCGGAAGCAGCCATGAAGCTTCTGAACCTGATGTGGGGCAATACGGATCTGATCAACCTTATTTATTTCGGAATTGAGGGACAGAACTATCAGGTACTGGATGACGGCCGGATTGATTATGTAGAGGGCCAGAACGCCCAGACTACCGGTTACAAACAGTGGTTCGGACTTTACGGAGACACCACCAAGAGACTGACCTGGTGCGATCTGCCGGCTGATTATCACGATCAGCTTCTTGCTTACAATGATTCCATAGATGAATCCAACACCTCGGCGTTTATGGGTTATTCCTTCAACCCGCAGGTAATGAAGACGGAGTACGCGGCTGTGACCGACGTGATTACCACCTACCGTACCGCTCTGGAATGCGGTTCCGTAGACCCGGAGGAGGTTCTTCCCCAGTTTATCAGCGCTCTGGAAAGCGCGGGAATCAACAAGATCATCGAGGAGAACCAGAAAGAACTGGACGCCTGGATCGCGGAAAATAAATAAGGAAAACCAGAGCTGAAAAAATTGTGAAGAGGCTGTGACGGATGCCCGGAAGATGCGAGTTTCCGCATTTCCCGGGCATTTCTATACTCTTCAGAGCGTGTTTTTCATTATACATAACAGTGAGAATGCCGTTTCGTGAGACGGACTGCGCAGTGTTTTTCCGCAGAACGGACGGCGGATGTTTTCAGGGAGAGGAGAAAAAATGACAGCAAATAAAAAGAAAATCAGATGGTCAAGATATCTCCCCATCTATATCATGATGCTTCCGGGACTTTTATATCTGATCATCAATAATTTCCTGCCGATGTTCGGCATGGTTATCGCCTTTAAGGACCTGAATTTCCGCAAGGGAATCCTGGGCAGCGACTGGGCGGGCTTCAATAATTTTAAGTATCTGTTTGCTACAAAGGACGCCTGGGTCATGACCAGAAATACTCTGGGATATAATATTCTGTTTATCATCCTTGGGATCGTGTTCGGCGTGTTCTGCGCCATTATGTTAAACGAGATTCAGTCAAAGATCGGTCTGAAATGTGCCCAGACTCTGATCCTGATCCCGTATCTCATGAGCTACGTAATTGTAAACTATCTGGTTTACGCCTTTCTGGCTCCCGATACCGGACTGATCAATAATTCCATTCTTCACGGAAACGGCATCGCCTGGTACACGGAACCGAAGTACTGGCCCTTTATTTTAACTTTTGTGAATGTGTGGAAGTCCATCGGCTTCGGGACGGTACTGTATTATTCCAATATCATCGGCATCAGCGACGAGTATTACGAGGCGGCTGCTCTGGACGGCGCTACCAAATGGCAGCAGATCAAAACCATTACTCTGCCGCTTCTGAAACCCACCATTATCACCCTGTTTATTCTGAATGTGGGACACATTTTCAATTCGGATTTCGGTCTGTTCTATCAGGTAACCAGAAACTCCGGCATGCTGTATTCCACCACCAGGACCATCGATGTGTATGTGTATAACGCACTGATGAATAACAACGACTACGCCATGTCTTCGGCAGCCAGCGTTTATCAGTCGGTAGTAGGCTGCGCCACACTGCTGGTGTGCAACGCAATCATCCGGAAGGTTCAGCCGGAAGACGCCATGTTCTAGGAGGTATAAGATTATGGTAAAAAGTAAAAAAATGACGGCCCTTGCAGCCGTTGTGATGGCAATCTTTTCTCTGCTGGCAATCCTTCCCCTGATCCTGCTGTTCATTGCGTCCTTCACGGACAATGCCACGGCCCTCGCCGAAGGATATTCCTATTTCCCCTCCAAATGGAGCCTGGAAGCCTACCGCTACATTGCCATGGAGTGGCAGATGGTAGGAAGGGGCTATCTGAATACAATTATTGTAACTGTGATCGGCACCGGCGCTTCCCTTATCATTACGGCCATGTTCGGATACGGCCTGACGGTGCGGGGACTTCCTTTCCAGAAGCTGATCATGGGTATGGTAATCATTTCCATGCTGTTCAACGGCGGTATTGTGGCGACATACTTTGTTTACACAAATCTGCTTCATATTAAGGATACCATCTGGGCGCTCCTCATACCCAATTATCTGATGAACGCCTTCAATATCATACTGGTGTGCAACTATTTCAGAAACAGTATTTCGGAGGAGCTTCTGGAAGCTGCCAGGATCGACGGAGCGTCAGAGTTCCGCGTATTCTGGAAGATCCTTCTTCCTCTTTCCGTGCCCATCCTGGCGACCATCGGCATTATGACCGCCATCGCTTACTGGAACGACTGGACCAACGGTCTGTATTATCTCTCTGCCAAAAACGGCCGGCCGCTGTACACCATTCAGCTGATTCTGAATCAGATCAATAACGACGTGAACTTCCTGGCTACCAACGCGGCCCAGATGGGCCTGACCATCGATACCTCCAGCGTTCCGTCCACGACGGTGCGTATGGCCATCGCGGCCGTAGGTATCCTGCCTCTTCTGATCGCGTATCCGTTCTTCCAGAAATACTTTGTAAAGGGTATTTCCCTGGGCGGCGTGAAGGGCTGATATAGTTATGAAACGGAAAACAGCGCTGCCCTGGCAGGGGCGGCGCTGTTTTACAATATGCCGCCGGGCGCCTGTGCCGGCGCTGCAGGCGGGTTATGGATCAATAAAATATGAATGGAGGTTTTGCAGTGAAAATAAAAGAATGGGAATCCCTTTCCCGGGAAACCAGGCCGAAGGTGCGCTACTGGCTCCCGGCGGCGGCTGTGGATTATAAGGATCTGGAACAGGAGCTGAAAGACCTGAAGGAACGGGGATTCGGCGGAGTGGAAATTGTCACCCTGTTCAATATTCCGGACAGCATTGCGATGGGAGAAGACGGATGGGGCACGGAACGCTGGAATGAAACTTTGCGTTTCCTTGCAAAGACAACGGAGAAGCTGGATATGTCCATGGATATTGCCAATGGACCGGGATGGCCGATCTCCATGCCTGGAATCAAAAGCGCGGATGATACGTGCGGAAGTGGTTTCCAATTTATATAACAGGCTGGTCCGGGGGATTTCTGAGAAGGAGCAGAATTCCATGCCTTTCAGGATCCCGGTAACGGAAAAGAAATACGGGATCTGGGAAGACGAAACGGAAAAATGTGTTGTTTGTGAAATGAAAAAGCAGAAAACTGAGATATGAGGAGGTCTATTTACATGAGTAATTTATTTGTCGGCGCTGCAAAAGTATCCATTAATCCTACACCGGAGGTGATGCCCTATCCGTCCTTTAACCGGGAACCCTATACGGATATTTATTCCAACTGCAATATGCGTGCGGTCGTTCTGGATAACGGCGTTACCATGGCGGCGGTTCTGGGATTTGACCTCGGGGGTGTGCCGGAGCCGAAGACCCTGAAGGCGCGGATCCAGGAGGAGACGGGAATCCCGAAGGAGCAGATTTTGCTGACGGCTACCCATAATCATACAGGATGTGACATTGTGCTGTCTCCGGATCCTGCCGATCGGGCAAAAGCGGCGGAATATACGGCCTATACCATGGAAAAAGCTCTGGAGGCGGTGAAGAAGGCCATGGCGAATAAGCGTCATGCCCGCTACGGCTACGGTGAGGGAAAGAGCTATGTGAACGGAAACCGGGATATGGCTACAGAACTGGGGACTTTTACACAGGGTTACGAGCCGGAGGGCTACTGCGACCGCACCGTCTCGGTAATGAAGTTTGTGGATGATGAGGACAGGCTGATCTGTGCCATTGTAAATTACGGAATGCACGCTACCCTGGGATTTTTCGATGTGGATGCGGACGGGAAGACCAAAGTTTCCGGAAATATTCCCGGATTTGCCCAGGAGTACGCGGAGGAACGCTTCGGCGGGGACAGCGTGGTGCTCTGGACCAGCGCGGCGGCAGGCGATCAGAATCCTCAGCTGTACTGTCTGAGAGATTACGATAAGGATGGTTTCCCCTACATGGCCAGGACGATTCCGGGACTTCAGTATAATCTGATCAAAATCATGGGCAAACAGCACGGAGTGGATATCTGTAAGACCATCAACAGCATTCATTCCTATAATCGGAATCTTCCCATTACCTTCGGGGAGAAAATCGTGGAGCTTCCGGGTCAGCGCTTCCCGGAGGGAACGAATATGCAGTGGATCAACGACATTACCAATCATATTTATCCGCTGAAACAGGGCGAGTTTCTTCCGGATCCCATCGACGATCCGGAACATCCCGTTCCGCTTTATGTACAGGAAGCCGTTCTGGGGGATGTGGCCTTCGTAGGAATTGCGGCTGAGATTTACGCCCTTATCGGAAAAGCCTGCAAAGAGGCTTCCCCCTACCGCAAAACCATGGTGGTAACCCATGTGGAACGCAGCGCGGGATATATCATTGATAAAACCAGCGTGGAGCATAAATGCTTTGAGCAATTCGGGCCGGTGAAAGCCGGCGTCTGCGATGAACTGATTGCGGACGGCGTGAGAGAACTGTTTGACGAGCTGATGGAGCAGTGAGCAAAGAAGGTATTTTTTACAGGAATAATTTCTGCATCTGAATATTTGACTGAGAGGACGAAAGATATCCCGGATTCTGGACAGGAATCCGGGATATTCTGACTTTCAGGAGCAATGCGGCTGAAAATAAATCCGCATTGCAGAACTCATTGGATTTGTGAGCATTATAAGTTTCATATTATACATGTCAAAGGTACTAATTATACCTGTCAAAGAGGGTACTATTATACATTGACACAGGGCGGTATCGATGTTAAACTGCAACCACATATCTGGGAAAGTTCTGAGCCGTTTCGGCGTTCAATCCCCATATGATACATTTCAATTATGGCGGATTGCGAGACGGCCGGAATTCTTTTCCCTGCGGCGGTTTTCCTTTCCGCACCGGAGAGAAAGGAGAGCTGCTTTCTATGAAACGGAAACTGGATAATCTGAATCTTATGGATGATTTTCTGTTTGGGTCGATGCTGACATATCCCGGCATTGGAGAATCCTTTGCCCGGATCCTGCTGCGGATCATTTTAAACAGAGAGTTTGGGAATCTGAAGGTGATCCCGCAGAAAGTATATTATGGAAGTGGTACGGAGTATCACGGAGCACGGCTGGATGTATTTGCGGAAGGCCAGGAACTGCTGGAACGGAAGACGGGGATTTTTGATATGGAATCGGAAAATGACAGCCGGAAGGAATCCGTAGAAGCGCTGCCCAGACGGGTGCGTTTTTACCATGCGGTCATAGATTCCCACAGTCTGGAGTCAGGAAAGAATTACCATGAGCTGAGAGATGTGGTGATTATTCTGATCACGCCATTTGATCCCTTCGGAAAAGGACGAATGGTCTATACGATAAGAAATCATTGTGTGGAGGACGCGGAGATCCCTTATGATGACGGAGCGGAGACATTATTTCTGTACACAAAGGGGACGGAGGGAAAACCGCCGGAACCATTGAAGGAACTGCTGAGGTATATGGAAGATACTGTTCCGGCAAATGCAGTGAATAAAGATCTGCAGGAGATTCAGAGAATGGTGGATACGGTAAAAGAAGATAAGGAGGTCGGACTGAGATATATGAAGATTTTTGAAAGAGAGGAAATGATCAGAGAAATCGCCAGGGAAGAAGGAATGGCAGAGGAACGGATAAACACAGAGCGGGAGCGGAAACGTGCAGATTATGAAGCTATGCGGGCATGTCGGGCGGAAGAACAGCTTCGAAAGCTGATGGAGGAACTGAAACGGACTCCCTGAAGGACATTGGAAAATTACCTTAAGCACTATGAAAGCGCTGGTTCTGCATAAGAAGTAAATAACGGGGATCCAGGGATACTTTTATCAGGATCCATCATATAAGAGAGGCTGTCTATCCGACAGCCTTTTTTAGGTATGACGGGCATGCCGTCAGTCTATGATGAAAGTCCGCAAGGGGTGTAGTTGCCGATGAACCCCAAAGCGACTTTCAAGGTTTACATCGTGAGGTGCAGGCGGAGCAGATGACGTGACGACAGAGCAGCTTGGAGAATAATCAAAGAAGGTACTATTATACATTGACACATGGCGGTATCGATGTTAAACTGCAACCACATATCTGGGAAAGTTCTGAGCCGTTTCGGCGTTCAATCCCCATATGATACATTTCAATTATGGCGGATTGCGAGACGGCCGGAATTCTTTTCCCTGCGGCGGTTTTCCTTTCCGCACCGGAGAGAAAGGAGAGCTGCTTTCTATGAAACGGAAACTGGATAATCTGAATCTTATGGATGATTTTCTGTTTGGGTCGATGCTGACATATCCCGGCATTGGAGAATCCTTTGCCCGGATCCTGCTGCGGATCATTTTAAACAGAGAGTTTGGGAATCTGAAGGTGATCCCGCAGAAAGTATATTATGGAAGTGGTACGGAGTATCACGGAGCACGGCTGGATGTATTTGCGGAAGGCCAGGAACTGCTGGAACGGAAGACGGGGATTTTTGATATGGAATCGGAAAATGACAGCCGGAAGGAATCCGTAGAAGCGCTGCCCAGACGGGTGCGTTTTTACCATGCGGTCATAGATTCCCACAGTCTGGAGTCAGGAAAGAATTACCATGAGCTGAGAGATGTGGTGATTATTCTGATCACGCCATTTGATCCCTTCGGAAAAGGACGAATGGTCTATACGATAAGAAATCATTGTGTGGAGGACGCGGAGATTCCTTACGATGACGGAGCGGAGACATTATTTCTGTACACAAAGGGGACAGAAGGAAAACCGCCGGAACCATTGAAGGAACTGCTGAGGTATATGGAAGATACTGTTCCGGCAAATGCAGTGAATAAGGATCTGCAGGAGATTCAGAGAATGGTGGATACGGTAAAAGAAGATAAGGAGGTCGGACTGAGATATATGAAAATTTTTGAAAGAGAAGAAATGATCAGAGAAATTGCCATGGAAGAAGGAATCGCAAAGGGAATGGCAGAGGAACGGATAAACACAGAGCGGGAGAGGAAACGTGCAGATTATGAAGCTATGCGGGCATGTCGGGCGGAAGAACAGCTTCGAAAGCTGATGGAGGAACTGAAACGGACTCCCTGAAGGACAGCGGAAGAAAACACCGCGAATCTTCATACAAATTATTTACAAATCTCCTTGACACGGAAGTATTCCGGATGTAATGTGAATTTACAGGATATTTGAGAAAGGAGCGTACATTGTATGAAAAAAGCCTGGTGGAAGGAAGCTGTGGTCTATCAGATTTATCCCCGCAGCTTCATGGATGGAAACGGGGACGGAATCGGCGATATTAAGGGAATTACCAGTAAACTGGACTATCTGAAGCTTCTGGGAATCGACGTGATCTGGCTGTCCCCGGTATATAAATCGCCCAATGATGATAATGGCTATGATATCAGCAATTATCAGGATATTATGGATGAGTTCGGCACCATGGAAGACTTCGATGAAATGCTCTCCGAGGCGCATAAGCGGGGAATCCGCATCGTGATGGACCTGGTGGTGAATCATACCTCCGACGAGCATGCCTGGTTTGTGGAAAGCCGGAAGTCCAGGGAAAATCCATATCGGGATTATTATATCTGGCGGGAGCCGAAGGCGGACGGCTCAGCGCCCAATAACTGGGGCTCCTGCTTTGGAGGACCTGCGTGGGAGTACGATAAAACGACCGATATGTATTATCTTCATCTCTTCTCGAAGAAGCAGCCCGATCTGAACTGGGAAAATCCGGCGGTGCGCAGAGAAGTGTTTGACATGATGACCTGGTGGTGCGAGAAAGGAATCGACGGCTTCCGCATGGACGTGATCAACCTGATCTCCAAGACAAAGGAGCTGCCCGACGGAGAACTGAACGGCCTCTACGGAGATTTCTTCCCCTACTCCGCCAACGGTCCCAGAGTACATGAATTTCTTCAGGAGATGAACAGGGAGGTACTGTCGAAGTACGATATCATGACAGTGGGAGAGACTCCCGGCGTAACCATGGAGCTGGCAAAGCAGTACGCAGGGGAGGACACTCACGAGTTGAACATGGTGTTCCACTTTGAACTGGTGGACAGCAACGGCAAGTACGGAAAATGGTCGGATGAGAAGAAGCCGCTCTCGGAAATCCGGGAAATTCTCTCCAGATGGCAGGACGGACTTTATGACAAAGCCTGGAACAGTCTTTTCTGGGACAACCACGACCAGCCCAGGGCAGTGTCCCGTTTCGGGGACGATCGCCCTGCGTACCGGGAAATCTCCGCAAAAATGCTGGCCACCTGCCTTCATATGCTTCAGGGAACCCCCTATGTGTATCAGGGCGAGGAGCTGGGAATGACAAACTATCCCTTTAAGAGTCTGGATGAATTCCGGGACATTGAAGTGCTGCAGTCCTATAAGGACTGGGTGGAGAGCGGACTTGTCTCTCATGAGGATTTCTGGCCCTGCCTTCTGGAAAAGAACCGGGACAATGCCAGGACGCCCGTTCAGTGGGACGATACGGAGAACGGCGGATTCACCACGGGAACGCCCTGGATCGCCGTAAATCCCAACTATAAGGAGATCAATGCCAAAGCTCAGGTGGAGGATCCCAATTCGGTGTTCCACTATTACAGAAAGCTGATTGCCCTTCGCAAAGAGCTGCCCATTATGGTCTACGGAAAGTATGATCTCCTGATGCCGGATGATCCGGAGCTGTATGTATATACACGTACTCTGGATGAGGAAAAGCTGCTGGTGATCTGCAGCTTTACCGAGAAGGAGCGCACCTTCTCGGTTCCGGAGGAATTTGCTGGAGCTTCCTGCATTATCTCCAATTATGAAGTGGAAAAGACTGAGGGAGAAATTACCTTAAAACCCTATGAAGCACTGGTTCTGCATAAGAAGTAAATGACGGGAATTTAGTACAGCGTTGCACTGATTACTTTGATACTAATGCAGCGCTGTACTATGGATCCTTTTTCGCCGGATCCATATAACCTAAAACCCGGCTTATAGTTACTCAAACCCTCACTGGGGGAGAACCCCCAGTTTGGTGAGGAACAACT
>CANQUG010000095.1 GCA_947626985.1 uncultured Lachnospiraceae bacterium
TCTAAAAATCGTTGATTTTTCTCCCATTTCGTATATAATATTAACAAGCAGAGATGCTTACCGCTCATTACGGTCAGAATATAATGAACGTGTATGTTTAACTTCCGCAGGTGACGGGGTGCTTGTACGTAGAATATCACCTACTTGTAAGAGGCCTGCCGCTTGGCGGGCCTTATTTCATTACGAAAGGGTTTCAGCAATGAAAATTGTATCTGTTCATAATGACCTGATTAGCATATATTCCGCAGATCCAGAGATTTTAACGAAGTCCGGACGTCCATGCGTCCTGGTTGTTCGATTGAGTTATAAAGGAAAACGATATGATTTTGCAATTCCATTGCGGTCGAACATACCTTCAGGGGCCCCTAAAGATCAATATTTCTCTCTGCCGCCAAGGCCATCTGCAAAACCGCACAATCGACATGGCCTGCATTACATAAAAATGTTCCCGGTTACTGAAAAATACCTTGTCAGATATCGTACAGAAGGAAACGCTTCAGCAACCTTGTACAAAGAAATCATTAGCAAAAATCCAGAAAAAAATTCCGATTTTATCCATAAACTATATTAAAATTCCGAAAGTTGTGATATAATAGCCGTATCAAACAGCAAAGGGGATGGAAGCATGAATTTTATTATCAGTGGAAAAAATCTCTCAGTTTCAGAAGGACTCAGAACAGCCGTTGAGGACAAGCTTGGAAAGCTGGAACGGTACTTCACTCCTGATACGGAAGTTATAGTAACCTTAAGCGTAGAAAAGGAAAGGCAGAAAATCGAAGTTACGATCCCTGTAAAAGGCAGCATCATTCGTTCCGAACAGGTAAGCAATGATATGTACGTATCCATCGACCTGGTGGAGGAAGTGATCGAGCGTCAGCTTCGTAAATACAAAAGAAAAATCGTGGACAGAAAGCAGAGCGGCGGTAATTTCCAGCAGGCATTTCTGGAAAAGGACTTTGATGAGGATGAGGAGGTTAAGATCATCCGCACCAAGAAATTTGACATCAAGCCCATGTACCCCGAGGACGCCTGTGTTCAGATGGAGCTTCTTGGACATAATTTCTACGTATTCTGCAATGCGGAAACCGATCAGGTGAACGTGGTTTATAAACGTAAGGGAAACACCTACGGACTGATTGAGCCCGAATATTAAATCTTATAAAATGAGTTCTCAGAGACAGAACGAGTCCCGGCATCCGCCGGGACTCATTTATTTATGCCTGTCCTGTCACAACCGCCGTATTCTCCGGTCCCCCGCCGCAGCCGTTTTTTGGCAGAGCATATTCAGGATTTATGGAGCAGCTCGTACATCACAAAAGCAGCATGCACACTGTCCGCGCTCCAGGAATTTACATTGATGGAACCCTGTCCTCCGAAAAATTCCAGAACCTTTCGCCGCTCTCCGCCTTCACTGTTCATCATCCGCAACTGCACCTGCATATTGGGCAGATGCTCCTGCGGATCCAGTCCTTCCCGGTCGTGAGCTCCCGCATTCGCAGTCCCTGCCAAATGCAGGAGCAGACTCTGTTTTCAGCAGCTTTCCCTGCCGCGCCGTGCAAAGGAATGCGGCAGTTTTACAGTTCCTCGTCCACGTATCTCTGAATATTGGAAGCATTCACATATTTTTTAAGCTTTCCGCCGTCCACGATCACCAGCGTGGGCGCCTGCATAATGCCGAACTGTCTGGCAAGCTCCGGATTTTTTTCCGCATCGATGATCTCCAGTTCCTCTCCCTCCAGCATCTTCTTCGCCATCCTGCAGTTGGGACAGGTACTGGTGGTAAACAAATATTTGCGGGCAGCCACAGGTTCCACCTTCACGTCCTCCCCGGTGACCGTCACTACACTGGTGCGGATCTTTCTGCGGCTTCCCGGATCCGCACCTGGCTGCGGCATATGCCTTCCGCTGTTCAGGACATTCCGAAGCCGTTCTTCTCTTTCACGCACAGGCTGCTGTTCTGCCTTCCCGCTGCCGCACACTTCCTGTACTGCCGCTTCTCTTTCCGGCGTCTCCTGCCGGCCCGGCTTCTCATTCTTTAACCGGGAATTCATCACGTCATAAAGGGTCCTGTTTTTATATTCCTGAGCCTTTCCGTCGTTCCAGTTCTGCACCGGACGGTAATACCCGGTGATCCGGCTGTAAACCTCCGCGCTCTTCCCGCATTTGGGGCAGGTGAAATGCTCTCCGCTGAGATAGCCGTGCTCCCGGCACACGGAATAGGTGGGAGAGATGGTATAATACGGCAGTTTATAATTCTCGGCGATCTTTCTCACGAGAGAAGCGGCCGCCTTCCAGTCCGGCAGCTTTTCCCCCAGGAAGCCGTGGAACACGGTACCGGAAGTGTACAGTGTCTGCAGATCATCCTGGATATCCAGAGCGTCAAAAATATCCGAAGTAAATTCCACCGGCAGATGGGAGCTGTTGGTGTAATAAGGAGTGTCTCCCTCCCTGCCCGCCGTGCGGATATCCGGCCAGCGGTTCTTGTCATGCTTCGCCAGACGGTAGGCTGTGGATTCCGCGGGAGTAGCCTCCAGATTAAAGAGCTCGCCCTGGTACAGTTCCTGATAATCGGACAGTCTGTCCCGCATATGCTCCAGGACCTCCCTGGTGAATTTCTGAACGGCCGGATCCGTCATATCCTTCCGCAGCCAGCAGGCATTCAGACCCGCCTCGTTCATCCCCACCAGACCAATGGTGGAAAAATGATTGGAGAAGGTGCCCAGATACCGCTTCGTGTAGGGATACAGACCTTCGTCGAGAAGCTTCGTGATCACCTGACGCTTAATGTGCAGGGATCTGGCGGCAATGTCCATCATGCGGTCCAGCTTGCGGTAAAACTCCTCCGGGGACCTGGACAGATACGCCAGCCGGGGCATGTTAATGGTGACAACGCCCACGGAGCCGGTGCTCTCCCCGGAACCGAAGAATCCGCCGCTCTTTTTGCGCAGCTCCCGCAGGTCAAGGCGCAGCCTGCAGCACATGCTGCGGATATCGCTGGGCTTCATATCGCTGTTGATATAATTGGAAAAATAGGGCGTGCCGTATTTCGCCGTCATTTCAAAGAGAAGACGATTGTTCTCCGTCTCGGACCAGTCGAACTCCCTGGTGATGGAGTAGGTGGGGATGGGATACTGGAAGCCCCTGCCGTTGGCGTCCCCCTCGATCATGGTCTCGATGAAGGCCTTATTGATCATATCCATCTCTTTTTTACAGTCTTTATATTTGAAATCCATCTCCTTACCGCCCACGATGGCAGGCAGCTCCGCCAGATCATCCGGCACGGTCCAGTCCAGAGTGATGTTGGAGAAGGGGGCCTGCGTCCCCCAGCGGCTGGGAGTGTTTACGCCGTAGATAAAAGATTCGATGCACTTCTTCACCTCGGGATACGTGAGGCCGTCCGTCCGCACAAAGGGCGCCAGATAGGTATCAAAGGATGAGAACGCCTGGGCTCCGGCCCACTCGTTCTGCATGATGCCAAGGAAATTCACCATCTGGTTGCACAGAACGCTCAGATGCTTCGCGGGAGCGGAGGTGATCTTGCCCTCGATTCCTCCCAGTCCCTCCTTAATCAGCTGCTTTAAGGACCAGCCCGCGCAGTAGCCGGTAAGCATGGACAGGTCGTGAATGTGAAGATCCGCATTTCTGTGGGCCTGAGCGATCTCGTCGTCATAAATCTCGGAAAGCCAGTAGTTGGCCGTCACAGCGCCGGAATTGCTCAGGATCAGACCGCCCACGGAGTAGGTGACCGTGGAGTTTTCCTTTACGCGCCAGTCCTCCACCTTCACATAGCTGTTCACCACCTCTCTGTAATCCAGAATGGTGGACTTCATGTTCCGCACCTTTTCCCGCTGCTTGCGGTAGAGGATATAGGCTTTGGCCACATCCGCGTAGCCTGCCTGGATGAGCACGTTCTCCACACTGTCCTGAATATCCTCCACGGTAACCTGTTCATCCTTAATCTTATTCTGAAAATCCGCCGTGACCCGAAGGCCCAGAAGATCGATCATATCCGTGCTGTAATGTTTTTCCTTTGCCACGAAGGCTTTATCAATAGCGGCCGTAATCTTGGACATCTGAAACTCCGCGATCTCGCCGTCACGCTTTACTACCTGAAACATCTTTTCTTTTCCTCCCTTTTCTGCCGAAAGTTTATGGTGAACGGGCTGCTTTACCTATTGTAGCAAACCATACCTTTTGCGTCAACCATAAAAACCAGAAAATACCATATCTTGTGTTATCCCAGCATAAATATACAATATGATGATAAAACAGCCGTTTCAGAAAACAGCGGCAGAAAAACAGAAGGCGGAAAAACAGAAGGCAGCCCGTTCCGGCTGCCTTCCCGCTTTTCTCATGACCACTGTTTATAAATACTGCCTGCTTCCCGGGGGGATTGTACTGACCGGCCGGCTTTTCTCATGATCATCGTTTTCTAAGAATACCGCCGCCGGTCACGGAAGGACACGCCGCGGCCCGTTATCACAGGGGCGTCAGAGGGAATCCATCCGCGGTACCTGCAGCCTCCCGTACACATCCCTGGGGACTCTGGCCTTCACGGCGATTCCGTCCCCGGTGTACTCCTCGGAAATCAGCTGCCCCCGCTCCCGGATCATCTGAAGCTTTCCCGCCTCCTGATAGGGAAACACATGTTCCACATATATCTGATCCTCCGACAAAATTTTCTCCAGGACTCCCATCAGGTCTTCCAGACCGTCGCCGGTCTTCGCGGAAATCTTCAGAGAATAATCCGCCCGGAAATCCCGCAGCGAGACTCCTCCGGCCGCATCCTGCTTGTTGAAAAGAGTCACGACCGTTTTTCCCTCCGCTCCCAGCTGCCGGAGAGTCTCGTAGACCACATGCATCTGCATCTCCGCACAGGGATTGGAGGCGTCCACCACATGAATGATATAATCCGCGTACTTCGCCTCCTCCAGAGTACTTTTAAAAGCCTCCACCAGATGATGGGGCAGCTTGCGGATAAAGCCCACCGTATCTGTAAGAAGAATCTGCTGTCCGTCCGGAAGCTCCAGCAGCCTGGTGGTGGGATCCAGCGTGGCAAAAAGCTTATCCTCGGAAAGCACTCCCGCCCCCGTAAGACGGTTCAGCAGCGTGGATTTTCCCGCATTGGTATAGCCCACGATAGCCGCGGATTTCAGATTTCCCCTGGCGCGGCCCGCGCGCAGCACCTCCCGGTACTTCTCCACCCGGGCAAGGTCCTCCTTCAGCGCGGAAATCCTCTCCCGGATGAGACGTCGGTCCGTCTCCAGCTTCTTCTCTCCGGGGCCTCTGGTGCCGATTCCCCCGCCCAGTCTGGACAGAGCGGTTCCCCTGCCCGTAAGGCGCGACGCCCGATAGCGAAGCTGCGCCAGCTCCACCTGAATCTTTCCCTCGCTGGTAACAGCTCTTCCGGCAAAGATATCCAGAATCAGCAGAGTGCGGTCCAGGACCTTGCACTCCAGCTCCTGCTCCAGATTATGAAGCTGTGCGGGAGAAAGCTCATCGTCGCAGATAATGCCCGTGGCGTCCGCGGCAAGGATCAGAGACCGCACTTCATCGATCTTTCCCTTTCCGATATAGGTCCCCGGATGGACGGAATCCCTGCTCTGAATGATACGTCCCACAGTCCGGGCGCCGGCCGTTTCCGCCAGCTCCGCCAGTTCATCCAGGGATTCCTCCGCATTTTCGCCGTCCTCCATCTGCACGGCCACCAGAACAACCCGTTCCTCCAGCAGCCTGTTTTCAAAAAAATTCATACCTGTCCTCTTTATTTTAATCTGTTTTTCAAAAAGACCCGCTCTTTTTCTGCGGCCGCATCTCCCGGGAAAATTTCCAGATACTCTTTGGTTTTGGCAAAAGCGGTGGAAAAATCCAGCTGCCGCTCGTATGCCACAATTTCATTGAACAGAAGACTGCGCAGATCCTCCGTGGTGGCCGTGGGCAGCCCGCCGGCAATATCCTCCAGGGCGGCCTGGTAATTTCCCTCCGCCAGATCACAGAGCGCAAGGCCGTTGTAGCCTCTGGCCGAATTTTCCTCAGAGGAAATAAACTCCTGATACATGGACCGGGCATTGGAATAATCCTTCTGCGCCAGATACACCATTCCCAGAAGATAGACCGCCTCCCCGCTCTCCTCGTCCGCGGCCCGGATCAGCTCCTCCCGGGCTCTGTCGTAGTCCTGCATATAATAGTAGGCCAGCCCGCGGTCGCAATAATCCTCCCCGTTTTTCGGATCGCTGTTCAGGGCGGCTTCCAGATAACGGGTACCGTCCGCTTCCATCCCTCTGTCCACATAGGCCTCATAAATGCGGATGGCCATATCATATCCCGGCTCTTCCCCGTAAGCCTGCTCAAAATTAGCGGAGGCTTCCCCGTAGGCGTCCATGGCAAGGGCGGTCTTTCCCGTAAGATAGTATGTGTCCGCATCCATGTCAAATTCTCCCGCCAGAGACTGGCAGTCCGCCATAGCCTCGTCATACCGCTCCAGGTGCACCAGGCAGGTGGCCCGGTAGGACAGCACGTCCTTTCTCAGCGCCTTCCGGATATCCTCACATTCCAGAGAAGCGGTGAAATTCTCCACCGCTTCCTCATAATTTCCCATCCGAAGATTCGCAATCCCCGCTCCCCGGTAGGACTCCGGCAGCTTCACCCCGCTGGCCACACAGTCCGCAAACCCGGAAAGCGCATATTCATAGCTCCCCTGTTCCAGATCCGTCCGCGCCTGGTCAAACAGTTTCTGTTCCTCTCCCCCGCAGCCTGCCAGGAGCGCCGCGCCCGCGCAGACCGCCAGAATCCATGGTAATCCTCTGATCATCATGATCTCCCTTATTTTACTGTTAAGCCCTGTTCCTCGATTACTCTGATGACACGGTCCACCTGTTCCCGGCAGATATCATCCGTACCGGCTTCCACCATCACGCGGATCACCGGCTCCGTTCCGCTCTCCCGCACCAGAATCCTGCCGTCGTATCCCAGCTCCTCCGCGACTCTGGCGATGACCTCCTTCACCGCGGGATTCTCCCGGGTCTTCTTTTTATCCCCCACGCGCACATTGCGCAGAAGCTGGGGATAAGCCTTCATTTCCCTGGCCAGATCGCAGAGGGTGGATTTCTTCTCCACACAGGCCTCCATGATGAGAAGGGAGGTAAGAATACCGTCTCCGGTGGCCGCGTAGCGGCTGAAGATCACGTGTCCCGACTGCTCTCCGCCGATGCTGTAATTATTCTGAAGCATATTTTCCGCCACATATTTGTCGCCCACCGCCGTCTGCTCATAGCGGATGCCCTCCCGCTCCAGGGCCTTGTAAAGCCCGAGGTTGGACATTACCGTGGTGACGATGGTGTTTCCGTTCAGACGCCCCTGCTCCTTCATGTACTTGCCGCAGACATACATGATCTTATCGCCGTCGATGATATTTCCCTTATGGTCCACAGCGATGCAGCGATCCGCGTCCCCGTCATAGGCAAAGCCCACGTCCAGGCCGTTGTCCACCACGTATTTCTGCAGAACCTCGATATGGGTGGAGCCGCAGTTCCTGTTGATATTGGTTCCGTCCGGGTCATTATGGATCACATAGGTTTTTGCCCGCAGCGCGTCAAACACGCTCTTGGCGATGGAGGAAGCGCTGCCGTTGGAGCAGTCCAGCCCCACCTTGATATTTTTAAAGTCCCTGCAGGGAATGGAAATCAGATAGCCGATATAGCGGTTCCTTCCCGAGGCAAAATCCACGGTCCGCCCCACGTCCTCCTTCGTGGCAAGGGGAAGCTCCTCCAGTTCTCCATCCAGGTACGCCTCGATCCGCGCCTCAATGGAAGCCTCGATCTTCTGCCCGTTTCCGTTCAGGATCTTTATTCCGTTGTCATAAAAAGGATTATGACTGGCGGAAATCATAATACCGCAGTCAAACTCCTCCGTGCGCACTACATAGGAAATGCTGGGAGTCGTGGTCACATGGAGCAGATAAGCGTCCGCGCCGGAGGCGGTGAGTCCCGCCACCAGGGCATACTCAAACATATAACTGCTTCTTCTGGTATCCTTGCCGATCACTATTTTCGCCTTGTGATCCCGGCCGTAATACCAGCCCACGTAGCGCCCCACTTTAAAAGCATGATTTACCGTCAGATCCACATTCGCCTCCCCGCGGAAGCCGTCTGTGCCGAAATATTTTCCCATAATATTGCTCCTCCTGCTTTTCAGCTATAATATATGATCCGCCTGTCAAAAGGTCTCATGTTCCCCGCTCCACAGCTTCCGGGGATAAACCCCGTTGATCATGAGATTCCGGAAAGCCTCCACCACATGCTCCCGGTCCTCCTGATAGGTCACGCCGAACCAGGTATCCCTGGTCTTCAGCACCTCCACATTCGCCTTCTCTCCCCGGATCAGACGGTCGATGAGCTCCGGAAGGAGATATTCCTTCTTCAGGGGATCCCCGGAGGAATCTCCCAGAAATTCCTGAAATCCCTTCTCCAGCGTCTCCATAAAGGCCGGGGTAAGTCCCCACATATTCATGGAAACCAGGCTCTTCACGTCCAGTTCTGTCACAGTTCCGTCCGGCCTGCGCTCCTGGGCTCCGTTCTCCGTCTTAAATATATTACGGGTCTCCGTCACTCCTGTAAGCCTGCCATTCTCCACATGGCAGATGCCCCTGGTCACGCTTCCGTTTTCGCTGAGTGTGTTCCCCAGACGGAACCCTGCCATACAGATATGAATCCTGCCATCCTCAGGCAGCTCCTGCACCAGATAATCATGTACCTTTCTGTAAGCTTCTTTGCCGTAATAATCGTCCGCGTTGATCACCGCAAACGGCTCGTTCAGCACCTTTTTCGCGGCAAGTACCGCCTGGCCGGTTCCCCAGGGCTTCGTTCTGCCCGCCGGTTTTTCGAATCCCTCCGGCAGATCCTCCAGTTCCTGGAACACATACTCCACTTCCGCCACATGTCTGATCCTGTCGCCAATGACCATGCGGAACTCCTCCTCCAGATCCCTGCGGATAATAAACACCACCTTGTTAAAACCTGCCTCCAGAGCGTCATAAATGGAATAATCCATAATGATCTCACCTCCGGGTCCCACCGGAGTCAGCTGCTTCACGCCCTTTCCGAACCGGCTTCCGATCCCGGCCGCCATAATTACCAGCGCAGTTTTTTTCATTTCCTGTTTCCTCCTGATCATATTATGATGCTTACTGCATTTCCTGCAGATGGCTCAGCTTGGCCGCCTGATCTGCAGCTATGAGACTGTCGATGATCTCGTTCAGATCCCCGTTCAGGACGCCGTCCAGACGGTGAAGCGTCAGCTTGATCCGGTGGTCGGTCACCCGGCCCTGAGGGAAATTATAAGTCCGGATCTTCTCTGAGCGGTCTCCTGTGCCGATCTGGCTTCTTCTGGCCTCAGCCTCGGCGTCGTGCTGTTTGGCCAGTTCCATCTCATAGAGACGGGAGCGCAGCACCTTCAGGGCTTTATCCTTGTTTTTCAGCTGAGACTTCTCATCCTGACAGGAGATCACGATTCCTGTGGGAATATGGGTGAGACGCACGGCTGAATCCGTAGTATTTACACACTGTCCGCCGTTTCCGGAGGCCCGGAACACGTCAAATTTACAGTCGTTCAGATCCAGATGAAAATCGATCTCCTCCGCCTCGGGCATGATGGCCACCGTGCAGGTGGAGGTGTGAATCCTCCCTCCCGACTCCGTCTCCGGCACCCTCTGTACCCGGTGAACTCCGCTCTCATATTTCAGCCTGGAGTAGGCGCCGCTGCCCTGGATCATAAAGGTGGCCTCCTTGAAGCCGCCCAGGCCGTTCTCATTGAGACTCATCATATCCGTCTTCCACCGGAGAGACTCCGCATATTTCACATACATCCGGCAGATCTCCGACGCAAAAAGAGCCGCCTCGTCTCCGCCGGCTCCGGCCCGGATCTCCACGATCACATTCTTCTCATCGTTGGGGTCCTTGGGCAGAAGGAGGATCTTCAGCTTCCTCTCCAGCTCCTCGATGCGCCTGCGGGCGTCGGAGAGCTCCTCCTTGAGCATCTCCCGCATCTCCTCGTCCTTCTCCTCGTCCAGCATGGCCAGACTGTCGGAGACGGTCTCCTTATTCTTTTTATATTCCTTATATGCATCCACAATGGGCTGCAGCTCGCTCTGCTCCTTCATCAGCTTCTGAAACCGCTCCGGATTTCCCGTGACTCCCGGCTCTCCCAGCTCATTGAGAATTTCATCAAAGCGAACGATCAGATCTTCCAATTTATCAAACATAATTTTTCCTGCCTTCCTCCTCCGCAGCGATATTCCTCATTTCAGTTCACGGGCAGGCATGCTGTCCCAGCACCACCCGGTCCAGGCCGGAAAGATCCTGTATCACCTTCACCTTCTGGTATCCGCAGTCCCGCAGCAGCTCCGAAACCGCCCGGCCCTGATTCCAGCCGATCTCGTAGAGCAGCCACCCTCCCGGCTTCAGGTATCCGGCGGCCGAAGGAGTGATCTCACGGTAAAAATCCAGTCCGTCCTCCCCTCCGTCCAGGGCTGTCCTCGGTTCGTGGAGCCGGACCTCCTCCTTCAGTCCGTCTATCTCCCCTGCCGGAATGTAGGGCGGATTCGAAATAAGAATATCATATTTTACAGGGATATTTCCATTCTTTTCCTGAAAAATATCTGCTGAAAATGTATCACTTTGTACCCAGAATGCCCTGTCCGCCAGAGAGAGTCTCCTTCCGTTTTCCTCCGCCACCTTCAGGGCGTTTTCCATAATATCCGTGCCCGTTCCCCAGGCGTCCTTCCGGGCTGCGAGAATGCTGAGGAGAATACAGCCGGAACCGGTGCACAGATCCAGAATTCCGGGACGCTTTACATCCTCCAGAAGCTTCAGCGCTTCCTCTACCAGAGTTTCCGTGTCCTGCCTGGGAATCAGCACGTTTTCATCCACATAAAATTCACAGCCCATAAAAAAGACCTGATGAACAATATACTGCAGCGGAATATGAGCCGCCCGTTTTTTTACAAGCTTCTCATATTCGGACGCAAGACTACCGGAAGCCTTCTCATCTCTGTGGGCAAAATACCACGCTCTGTTTTTTCCGGTGAGATATTCCAGAAGGAGCCAGGCGTCCAGCCTGGCTTCCTCGATTCCTGCATTCTTCAGAATTTCCGCGCCTGCGTACAAAAGCGCTTCAAAAGTTCTCGTCTCTGTCTCCATGATCTTCACCCGAATATTTTTTTCCGGACCGCGCTTTCACAGGACTCCGGATATTATTTCTTCACAATCCCGGCTTCCGAAGAACTCCGGACATTCTTTTTTCATCACTCCGATCCCCGAAGGACTCCGGACATTTTTTCTTTATAACTCCGGTTCCCGAAGAATTCCGGCCATTTTTTCTTCATAACTCCGGTCATTCTTTCCTCACAACCCCGGCTCCCGCAGAGCCGGGCCTTCGGTCAGATTTCTTCTGTCTCCGGCTCCGGCACTTCTATGCCGAACTCTTCCTTCAGATACGCTCTCCAGTCGAACACCGCCTCCACCGCGCGGATGGCCACTTCCACCATCCCCGCATCCGGTTCCTTGGTGGTGAGATGCTGCATGGCAAGTCCCGGCCTGCTCATCATGGAGGCAAACTTATTATCCGTTCTTCCGGCCCACTGAATCAGTTCAAAGGAAATACCGGCCACCACCGGCACCATCAGCAGCCGTCCCAGAAGCCTCATCCAGAAAACCGGAACCAGCACAAAGATAAAATGCAGAAAAATACTCACCAGCATTACCAGAAACAGAAAGCTGGTGCCGCAGCGCTTATGCAGACGGGAACTGGCAAGCACATTTTCCACCGTCAGGGGCAGGCCGTGCTCCACACAGTTGATGCACTTATGCTCTGCTCCATGGTACATAAAGGTCCTCTGAATGTCCTCCATCCTGGAGATCAGAAGCATATAGCCCATAAACAGAAACAGCTTTACAAAAGCTTCGGCGATGGTGACCAGGATCTCCGACGCCCCCGCCTTTCTGAGGAAGCTGGCCAGAACATAGGGCAGAAGCATGAAAGCGGCCACAGAGATCACTATGGAAATGGCCACGGTAATATACAGAAGCCATTTAAACTGCCGGTCCTCCTTCGCCTTCTGGGCGTCCCGCTCCTCCTGGGTCATATGAGCCTTCTTTTTCGCGTCCTCTTCATCCTCCTCGTCCCCGGCGATCTCCGCCGAGTACATCAGACATCTGGTCCCCGTCACCAGGGAGTCCACAAAGCTTACCACACCCCGGATCACCGGCTTCCTCCAGACGGCAGCTTTTCCAAAGACGCTGCGGTAATCCTCCACCTTCAGTTCTATTTCATGATCGGGACGGCGCACGGCGATGGAATACTTATCCTTATGCCGCATCATGATCCCTTCCATCACGGCCTGTCCGCCAATATTGGATGATTTCATATTTCTATTTCTCCCGTGTTATGATCCGTCGATAAACATCCTCCTTCAGGAAACCGGATGCCGGCGGATCATCTATGCAAATATGCAAAGAAAGGTTGAGATTTCCCAACCTCAACCTGTTCTCACATCCCCATTATTCTTATGCTTATGATTATTTCGTCAAGCCATATTTTCTGTTGAACTTATCAATACGTCCGCGAGCCTGAGCCGCCTTCTGCTGACCGGTGTAGAACGGATGGCATTTGGAACAGATTTCTACGTGGATGTCCTTCTTCGTAGAGCCGGTAACAAATGTATTGCCGCAGTTACAGGTTACAGTCGCCTGATAATAGTTCGGATGGATTCCCTCTTTCATCTCTTTCACCTCTCTATATTTATAGTTTTTCAACGAATTCACTATGAAACAGCTTCCTGATTATAGCACACCGCCATGGCAAATGCAAGCCGTTTATAAAAATTTCTGTTTTTTCGCCAGCTGGATAAATTCGTT
>CANQUG010000096.1 GCA_947626985.1 uncultured Lachnospiraceae bacterium
ATTTTTCTGTGATTTTGGGTTCTGTGGAATTTTCCCATAATAAGCGTTCCAATTCCTGTATTTTTTTCTCTGCTTCCCGCAGTTTGCTTTCAGATGCTATGCGCATCTGGAGTTCTTTTTCTGCTTTACTTTCGGATGCTATGCGCATCTGGAGCTCTTTTTCTGCTTTACTTTCAGATGCCATGCGCATCTGATGTTCTTTTTCTGCCCTTCTCTGTGCTTCCAGTCTTAGCCGGCGTTCTTCCTGAATATCCATTTTTTCCGCGTTTGCAAACAGGATTCCCATTCCGTTTTCCTCCAGCAGGTTCATCATCTCCTGTGCTTTGTTTACTTCAAGGTTCATTTTCATGAATAATGACCACAGGACGTTTCGGCAGACCTCTTTAATGTCCTCGGGTTCATTTTCTCTGAAGTGAATTCCGTTTTGGTTTCTCGTATGCAGGAGTGAACTTCGGCTGTATTCATCGATGCGTTTTCTCCTTCAGCAGTGAAACGCATACCGGAGGATGGTCCGCAGAGCCAGCAGTTTACGAGAATAGATAGTACAAACCCATTATATTCGTATAACAGCAGGAAATCAATGAAGAATTTTGGGGAGATTGGGTGAAGCTCCCAAGTATTATCAAAAGAACTGCAGAAAGAATTTCCGGATGCCAGGGGATATTCCGCAGCAAATCTTTGGAAAATGCGCAATTTTTATCTGACATATCGCGGTCCAGAGAAACCAGTACAGCGTTGCATTAATATCGAAGTAATCAGCACCCGCTAAAAGGCCCTGCCATGTGAGATTTTCCCTCTCACACAGCAGGGCTGATTCGCCAGTCAAAAGTTCTCATTGCCCATAAATGAACTTTGGGCTGTCGGATCAAAAATTTGAAAAGCTGTAAAACACACGGTCAAAGGAATCAGACATGAATCCGGATTCCTGTCTTTTTCAGTTTTCCATGCTCAAACAGATAGACATCCTGGCGGAGCAGCGCTTCCGGCGCAAAGGACGATCTGCAGATCGCCGAATAGATCCGGTCAAAATTCAGAGCCTGCGCAAAGGGGGCGCAGGGAATCAGAAGCGGGAACGGTTCACACAGAATCAGGTAGAAGGGCCGCTCCAGCATCCTCTCTATATCACAGAACTGCCTGTCAAACAACAGAATGTCCAGCGCATAGGACTCCAGAATTCCTGAGCCGTAGCTGAGCTGATAGATGGTCACTCCCGGAGCGGCGTCCTCCAGAACGTCATCCCAGGGTACATGATTTTTTACAACGTAACGAATGTGAATTTTGTTTTTCGAAAGATTCTCCATGGCGGTCCTGTGAAGCTCCGCCGGAGTGATGTTCCACATCCTGAGATGCCGCTCCGTGATATAATCCACCAGAGGCATCTGTGGGAACTGCCTGGACCAGTCAATAATATAGGTGATCTCAAAATCTCCGAAAAAGCTGCGTGGAATACTGGAGGATGTGTAATCCTCATCTCTTAAGTATATCCTGCTCTCATCAGTACGGACGTCCGCTTCCTCTTTGGGCGTCAGTCTGGGAAAAATATGGGCCTTCACCTCGTCAAAGGCGGCCTCCTCCCTTTTTTCAGCCAGTGTTCCGTTTCTCAGTGAATAACGAGTCATAACTGCGCAGACCATTCGACCTCCCATAAAAAATCCAGAATGCCCTGCTCTCCTCCCTTCTTTTTCTTTTTTTGATCCGGTACAGCAAATAATCAGGCCAGTCAATGCTGTCAGTTATTATTTTCCGCTGCATCATTATTCATCAGCTGCTGTGTTGTCGTGTCTTTTGTGGTGTCAGAAGTAAAATTACTTCTTTACCATATTATATAACAAATTCCAGAAATTTGCACTTATTTTTTGAAAAATTTAATTTTATTTTTATATTTGTATAATCATATGATTCGGGACAAGGTGAGTTTTCCTTCCCTGACAAAGACCGGGATTTCATCCAGAGGTGCCTCGCAGGTCAGCCACCGACCGCCTTCCACGATCTCTCCGCTGAAAAGCCCTTTCCATTTGCCGCGGGGAAGATAAACCTTACGGGAAGTCTGCTTTTCATATAAAATGGGTGCCACAACCATATCCGGCCCGAACATGTACTGATCCTCGATATCCCAGCAGACGGCGTCTTCCGGGAAATCATAGAACATGGGCCGCATCACAGGAGTCCCCTTCTCATGAGCCGCCGCCATCAGCTCTTTTATATAAGGGCGCATCTTCTCACGAAGGAAAATATATTTCCGGCAGATTTCGTACACCTGCTCTCCATAGGACCAGATCTCATTCTCCGCACCGCTGTTGCTCTTTCCGCCGCCGGTCGTTCCAAGCGGCGGCTTCATGGGCTCCCGGTAGCCGTGGAGACGCATCACCGGGCAGAATGTGCCGAATTCAAACCAGCGCACCAGCAGCTCCTTAAAATCATCATCGTAGATGTTTCCTCCGTGAAAGCCTCCGATATCCGTGGTCCACCAGGGAATACCGGAAATGCCCATATTCAGCCCCGCGGCAAACTGGTTTCTCAGAGAGCGGAAGGAAGAGTCGATATCTCCGGACCACACCAGAGCGCCGTATTTCTGACTGCCCGCCCATGCGCAGCGCAGCAGATTCAGGATATTCTTCTGTCCCTGCTCCTCCATGCCCTCATAGGCCATTCTTGCATATTCTCTGGGATAGATATTTCCCGTTTCCATATCGCTTCCGGAATGATAACGGTAGTGTACATATTCGTACCCCGTATACTCCGGTTCAGCTTCATCCAGCCAGAAGATCCGGATTCCCAGATCGTAATAATTCTTTTTTATCTTGTCCCACACAAATTTCCTGGTCTCCGGATTGGTGGGATCGATCAGGGCGGCGTCCCCCAGCTGACCGATGGCTTTTCCGTGCTCGGAACGGACCAGAAGTCCCTCCTCCTCCATCTTCGGATAATTTTCACTGTAAGCGTCCACCGTGGGCCAGACGGATACCATCAGCTCCATTCCCATTTCCTTCAGCTCGTCCACCATGGCTTTGGGATCCGGCCAGTAATCCGGATCAAATTTCCAGTCTCCCTGATTGGGCCAATGGAAATAATCGCACACGATCACATCCACGGGAACGCCCCGGTCACGATACCCTCTTGCAACCTCCAGCAGCTCCTCCTGAGTCTGATAGCGAAGCTTGCACTGCCAGAAGCCCATAACGTAATCCGGCATCATGGGCACTGTTCCGGTAACCTTCGCGTAAGCCTCCTCGATCTGTGCAGGAGTATCCCCCGCCGTGATCCAGTAATCCATCTGCTTCGTGGAACAGGCCTCCCATTCCGTCACATTTTTTCCGAAAGTGACATGGCCAATGGCAGGATTATTCCATAAAAATCCATATCCTCTGTCAGAAAGCATAAAGGGCACGCTGGCCTGGGAATTCCTGTGAGCAAGCTCCAGACAGCAGTTTTTCAGATTCAGATAGGGCTGTTGATACTGCCCCATCCCGAAGATTCTCTCACCGTCGCAGGACTCGAAGCGCACAGTCAGTCTGTAATTATCCGTCATGGGGATGGGTTCAAACATTCTGGGGTTGATCTCCAGCGCGCTGTTGAATTCTCCCTGGATCTCCGTGCGGAAACGGTTTCTGTCAAACTCCTCCAGAAGAAGCTCTCCCTTCTGATTAAAGAACTTCATCTTTCCCGTCACCATAAGCTCACAGCGAATCTTTCCGTTGGTGATGACGGCGGTTTTTCCGTCGGTTTCCAGCTTTGCGCCCTCCACGGGAGCGGGAAGAAGCGCCGACCAGTCCTCATCCCGGATGCTGCCCAGCTGGGTAGCCCTCACCCGAAGTCCGTTCGGTCCCCAGGGCTCGATCCGGAGCAGTTCTTTTCCTTTTTTTCTCACAATCGCCTGTTGTTCCTGTCTGATCATACAAACCTCCTTTATATTTGTCTGCAGAAATGTTTTTCGTTTGTCCGGAATATAACGTTTTCTGTTTATCCGGAAAATTTCCTGAGTATCTTCAAAAAGAAGCTCTGGGGAATTTCAAATATGAAAATGATTCCCAGTACAATGGCAGCTGCGATCTTTGCGGCTTCATACCCGGTCTGAGCCGCAAGCTGAAGCTGATTCATCACAATATAGTAAGCCGTCCAGTAAATACCCGCGCCGGGTACCAGCGGGAAAATTCCTGCCACGAGAAATACCGTCACAGGGCAGCGTTTCCAGATGGCCACGAATCGGGACAGAAGCAGTACCGTCATGGTGGCCAGAAGAGTAGCGACCCCTTCCCCCTGCCCTGCCGGATTCAGCGCGATCATGTACACCAGCCAGCCTACGCCGCCGATCGCGCCGCAGTAGAGATAATAAACGGAGGGAACGCCCACCAGCACCGAAAGCGCGATCGTTCCGATCACCGCGCTTAACACACTCATGATCACAGCAGGTCACCTCCCGTCACTGTTCCCAGAAGGGAAATGCCAAATCCCACTCCGATGGCTATGCAGAAGAAAATGAGGGTTGCATCCAGCATCCTCACAGATCCGGAGAGATAGTCTTCATTGGCCACGTCACGGATGCCGTTGGTAAAAGGCACGCCCGGGATCAGCGGCATAATGGAGCCAATGATCATGGAATTCAGGCGGGTGCCCAGCCCGCACTGGTGAGCCAGTCCGCAGATGACAGTCACAAGGGCGCTTCCGCCGATCGTCCCTACAATTCTGGACAGATAGGGATTGGCCACCTGCAGCACATAAATGTACAGAATAAAACCTGCCAGAAAGGCCGCCAGCCCATCCTCCAGGGTTCCGCCCAGCAGGCAGCAGAAAGCGCCGCTTCCCACCGCAGAGCCCAGAATCTTCACAATCTTCCGCTTTTCCGGCATTCGTTTGATCTCTTCCAGTATCTTCCGGGCCTCCTCCACATCGTATCTGCCCTCGGCGATTTCCCGGGACAGCTGATTCACCGCAGTCACCTTCGCCAGGTTCGTACGGCCCACCAGAATCTGCTGCACTCTGGCAAAGGTTCCTTCTCTGCCGTCGCCCGCCGTCATAAAAATTCCGTTGCTGAGCACAAATGCATTTTCCGACTTGACGCCGTAATACCGGCAGATCCGCTCCATCGTCTCCTCCACCCGGAATATTTCCGCTCCGTTTTCCAGAAGTACATGTCCCGCCTGCTGCGCAAGCTCCAGCACTGCTTCCTCCTGATGATCGTTCAAATCTTTCTCCGCCTTTCTGAAATAGTCTTTTAAAAATCAGGATTATCTCGATTTTCTCTGACAAGTATAGCACAGGTGACAGAATTCACGCAATCTCCTAAATCGTAAGCTATGATATTTCCTGTGTGTCTGAAATAACAAACTTATCATAAATTCATCACAGAAAAATCATAAACATATGGTAAAAAATGGGATGTAATCACAAAGCCAAAAAGGAGGGAGGAAAGACCCCATGCAGTTCCGTCACGAATGGAAGCATGAAATCAGTTATCTGGACCTTCTGGTCCTGCGGCAGAGACTTTCTCACATTGCCGGGCGGGATATACACGCTGTAAACGGCCGTTACAGCATCCGCAGTCTGTATTTTGACAACGCCTGTGACAAAGCTCTCAGAGAAAAGATCGATGGAGTCAATGAACGTGAAAAATTCCGCATCCGATATTATAACGGAGACTGCTCCTATATCGATCTGGAGAAAAAAAGCAAGATCAACAGCCTTTGCCAAAAGGAAAGTACAGCCCTGACAGAGGAGAAGACCCGAGCAATTCTCCATGGAGAATACTCATGGATGATCAGCAGCGGACAGCCCCTGATACAGGAATTGTATTCAAAAATGAATTCTCAGGGACTCCGTCCCAAAACCATTGTGGACTACACAAGAGAACCTTATGTGTATGGTCCCGGCAATGTCAGGATCACTCTGGACTATGATATACGGACGGGAATATCCTCCACGGATTTTCTGAACCCCGGATGCGTCACCGTGCCTGCAGGCAATTCTCCCATTATCCTGGAAGTAAAATGGGATGAATTTCTGCCGGATATTATTCGCAGCGCCGTGCAGCTGGAAGGACGGCATGCCGCAGCCTTTTCCAAATATGCCGCCTGCAGAATTTACGGATAATTTCACAGCTTCAGAATTTCAAAAAACATCTTAAAACAAGGAGCAGACCTATGACCTTCAATGACATTTTCAAATCAAATTTCCTGTCAAATATTTCAAGTGTGAGCATTTTTGACACCCTGCTCACCATCGTTCTTGCCTTCGGAATCGGAACCTTCATCTTCCTGGTGTATAAGAAAACATATCAGGGCGTCATGTATTCCTCCAGCTTCGGCGTCACTCTCATCGCGCTGACCATGATCACTTCTCAGGTAATCCTGGCGGTAACCTCCAATGTGGTTTTGTCTCTTGGTATGGTAGGCGCTCTGTCTATTGTGCGTTTCCGGACCGCTATCAAGGAACCTCTTGACATCGCTTTCCTCTTCTGGGCCATTGCGGCGGGCATTATCCTTGCCGCCGGCATGATTCCTCTCGCAGTGATTGGAAGCGTAATGATCGGAATGATTCTGCTGATATTTGTCAACAGAAAATCTCATATACATCCCTACATTGTGGTGCTTTCCTGTCAGGATCATGAAAGCGAAACCAAGGCGAAATCCTTCCTGGAACAGCAGGTTCAGAAATGCGTTGTAAAAAGCAAAACCGCTCAGAGGGGCCTGATCGAGCTGAATATGGAGGTCCGCATGAAAGACGATAATACGGATTTTATCAACGCTCTTTCTGAGATGCCCGGCGTCAGCAGCGCAGTTCTTGTAAGCTATAACGGAGAATATATGGGATAAGGAGCATGCCATGTCCTCACATAAATCTATTGACAAAATATGCTGTGTGATCATTGCTGCCACATTGGCACTGACATTGTTTTTTGTAAACGGAAAAGCGTTCGGACTGACCGAATCGCCGAAAATTATGGGCTACGAGACACGGATTTTCGACACCTCCAGAGTGCATGATATCCAGATTATTATGGATGACTGGAACAGTTTTCTGGAAACCTGCACCAATGAAGAATACAGTCCCTGTACCGTGATTATCGACGATGAAGCTTATAAAAATATTGCTATCCGCGCCAAAGGGAACACTTCGCTTACCCAGGTTTCCTCATACGGAAATGACCGCTACAGCTTTAAAATTGAATTTGACCACTACGATAATTCTCAGACCTATCACGGACTGGATAAGCTTTGCCTGAACAATCTCATCCAGGATAATACCTGCCTGAAGGATTATATTACTTATCAGATGATGCAGAAGGCCGGGGCTGTCGCTCCCCTGTGCAGCTTCGTCTACATCACGGTGAACGGTGAGGACTGGGGACTTTATCTCGCCATAGAAAGCGTGGAGGAATCCTTCTTACAGCGGAATTACGGCAGCGACTACGGAAATGTATACAAGCCTGACAGCCAGACCATGGGCGGCGGCCGCGGAAACGGGAAGGATTTCCGGATGGAGGATCTGGAAGATATGAATCCTTTCTCAGGAGGGGGCACGCAGCCGGAGGAACTGCCGGAAAATTCCGGAGAGTCTGGGGAGTCCGGGGAAAGTATTGATGGAAACACAAATAATATTCCGGATAGTGTGCCCGGAGACAATGGCAATCCTCCTGATAACACAGGTATACTTCCTGTTGCTGCTCCGGGAGATTTAAGCAATCTTCCTGAAAATGCAGGCGGGGCCCCTGCTTCCAACTCCGGCAGAGCTTTCCATGGCGGTTTTGGGCGCGAACAGGGCGGAATGAGTATGGGAAGCAATGATGTAAAATTAGTTTATACAGACGATAATTATGAAAGCTATTCCAGTATCTTTGAAAACGCCAAGACAGACATTACAGATCAGGATAAAGACCGGCTGATTGCATCCATAAAAAGCCTGAATGCAAATGAAAATATAGAAAATGTGGTAGATATTGACTCTGTGATCCGCTACTTTGCAGTGCACAATTTTGTACTGAACTTTGACAGCTATACAGGCTCCATGATCCATAATTATTATCTGTATGAGAAGGACGGACAGATGGCAATGATTCCCTGGGATTACAATCTCGCATTCGGAGGCTTCATGGGCGCGTCCGACGCAGCAAGCCTCGTGAACTATCCCATCGATTCACCGGTTTCAGGAGGAACTACGGATTCCAGACCCATGCTGAACTGGATCTTCGAAAATGAAGAATATACTCAGCTCTACCATGAGTATTTGAGAGATTTTATCACCGAATATTTTGACAGTGGAGATTTTTCGGAGGATATCGACGCAGTGACATCCATGATCGCTCCCTACGTGGAAAAAGATCCCACGAAATTCTGCACCTATGAGGAATTTCTCTCCGGAGCTTCCGCGCTGAAGAAATTCTGCCTGCTCCGCGCTCAGAGCGTCAGCGGCCAGCTGAACGGGGATATCGCTTCTCTCGCCGAAGAACAGGACAGCAGTACATTTATCGATACAGGGGATCTGAATATGTCAGATATGGGATCCATGAATAACGGCCGGGACGGCGGATTCGCAGACAGGGGATTGTTCAGAAATCAATTTGCAAATAATAAACCTGAAGAAAACAATTCTGGGGATAATGGACCCGCAGATAGTCTCTCTGGGGAAAATCCGCTTACAGATAACAAACTTACAGATAATAATTCCGGGAATAATCAGTCTGCAAATAATAAATCCATAGATAGTCAATCTTCGAATAATCCGTCTACAGATAATCAAGTCGGGAGTAATGAATCTGGGAATAATAGATCTGCAGATAACGACTCTTCAGATAATGAACTTACAGATAATAATTCCGGAGAAAATCAACCTGCAGCCCAAGAATTCGCAGGCAGAGAGACAGTTTCTGCCACAGATATTCCTGAGCAGCCTGAGTCTATAAATAACAATCAGATGCGTCCGGCACCCTCTGTTCCGGATCAGGTACCAGCAGAAGAAAACATCCCCTGGGGCTCATTGGGCATCAGCTTGGCTGTGCTGCTGTGCGGACTCCTGTTTGCCGGATTTTACCATGGCAGACATTGAAAAATGTCGGCCAAATATAACGCAGCACTGACAGGGACAGTAAAGACCTATTACTCAATAATTAACCAGCACCCGCAGGGTCAGCGGAGACTTATTACACAATAATTCACACAGTAGCCGTAAAAAATGGCCTGCCGCAAAACCCACGGTACGCCGCAGGGATGAATCAGAATCCTGCGGCATACCGCACACAGCCAACATGGTTTTGCAGCGGGCAGACCGGCATCTTCCGGGGCTGAAAAGCCCGCGGAAGATGTTTCATTTATGTTTCGATTATGCAGGGAATTTCACCTTATCCAGGCATACAGTTCCCTCAACAGCCTTAATCACAATCTTATATTTTTCTCCGCATTCCAGAGTCAGCAGCGGATAATTTTCTGCGCATTCTCCGGCTTTGATTTCTACCTCTGTTGTTATATCTCCGCAGGTAACCTCCACCTTTGCATCACAAAGCGCATATGCATCAACAGAAACTTTGCAGGGCGAAGTGATATCATATACGGTATAGCTTACAAATTCATCTTTAGACAATTCCACCTGCAGATTCTCCTCAGGCAGCGGCGCATTGGGACCATCGAAGATCAGCGGTACTCTCCCGCCGGGCTTCACGGTCATTTTTATCTGATCCTCCACTCTGTAGGCCAGCGGATTCCCGTGACGCCAGGTTCCGTAATAGGAAACACCGCTTCCGCCCGTCCTGTCATATCCGACCGCCGGGAGTTCGATACCCTGCTTTCTCAGAGTATACAGCATCATATCCCTGCGGATTTTGCAGTTTTCAAATTTGCTTCCCTCGATCCAGGCGTCCATCAGCTTCTGAGATTCCTCATAGGAAGGTCTCGGGCCGCCCTCGGTGATATATTTGATGATTTTGTCCCAGCCCTCGGGAGCCTCGTAATACGTGAGTCCGTTTACATCGTGGGTCTCATTGTCCATGGACTTCCAGGACCAGATATTGTACCCTACGTCATATTCCTTCATCATCTCATAGAGCACCGCCATGGCATACTCTGTGCTACGTCCTTCGCCGATCCACATGGGAACGTTCAGACGGAAGGATGGCTCCAGATACTGATAAAAATCCTTCATCTCGCCGATAAAGGAATACATATGTATGCAGTAGCACCAGTTATTGTATTCCGGATCAAATCCCTTATCCAGGAATTTCATATCATGAGCAAAAGCAGGCGGCTGAATGATGATCATATGCTTCGTGTCAATTTTGCGGATCCGCTCGATGGCATCCTCATAAAACTTACGGAGCTGCGGTCTTAAATAAAGGAGGGTTGGCGGAGAAACAGGCTCGTTCAGCAGCTCATAACCCGCCACGATGTATCTGTCCTTGTACCTTCTGGCCAGCTCCTCCCAGATAATAATTCCTCTTTCAAAGCTCTCCGGCTCCAGAAACATATGAGGCATATTGTCAATGCCGTTGTCGCAGGAGACGCCGGACTGTCCGCCGGGCGCGGCATGAAGGTCCAGTATCGCGTAAAGTCCCCACTTTTCACAGTCGTCCAGCACCTGATTCAGCATATCAAAGGAATCCTCGTTCCAGCTGATTCCCGGCTCCTCATATAAGAAGGCGGATCCGTCCAGAACCAGACGGATGGAATTGTATCCCATCTCAGCCATGGCGCGGATATCGCCTTCGGACAGGTACGCTCTGTACCACCGTGACCAGAAGGTTTTCGTATACTCTGTTCCGCAAAGCTCTCTCACACTGTCCGTGATGGTACGGGCACGGTCAAAACGAATGTTATTCTGAAGCTTGTCTGCGATGTCCGTAAAACCGTACACACCGCCCACACCGGATACCATGAAGCCCTCAGGATTCATCCAGTTTCCTGCGCCCCAGCCGGTGAGAACTACCGTCTCCCCTGCCTCGTTGACCATCCTCCTTCCCTCTGTATGTATAAAGCCGCTGACTCCGCGTTTTGCAGCATCCTTCATAACGTTCTCCTCCTCTTCCTGTTGTTTTTTGCTGTAAAATTTGCAATTACATACTATAGTATTAATGATTTTAGCTGGAAAGAGGCTCTTTTTCAATGTATTATTTTCGCCACTATCCGACTTATTTTACGATAAACAGGAATCCTTCAGGAAACTGTCTTTCCCTTTCATTGACTGCTGAACTGCTTTATGATAAGCTTTTAAATAATCCACCAGCCAAAGGATCTCCTTTTTCCTCCCGGAAAGTTTTCTGAATATTCAAAGAAATCGTCGTGGTAGTGGGAATAAATTTCTGATTGTCAATCATTATCTAAGGAGCTGAAAGTCCATGGGAAATTATTTAGGTGTAGGAAACGCAGGTTTCGCCGCCGTAAGAAAGGATATATATGTAGATAAAACCGATCTGATCCGTTTTATCAACAGTACTCTGGGGACATCCAGAAAACTCACCTGTGTCAGCAGACCCCGCAGATTCGGCAAGTCCTTTGCCGCTAAAATGCTTTGCGCCTATTATGATAAAAGCTGCGATTCCAGAAAACTATTTGAGGGACTGGAGATCTGCAGGGATGAATCCTTTGAAAAATATTTAAACAGATATCAGGTAATATATCTGGATATTACGGAATTCATTTCAAGCGCGTTTATCTATGGAGATATGAAAAAAATCGTCCTGAATATCCAGAAAGAGATTATCGATGAATTGTGCGGCGCTTACCCGCAGATAGAGCGTCAGAAGGATCTTCCCAAAATGCTGTACAACATTTCACAGACCTGCGGAGAAAAATTTATCTTTATTATTGATGAATGGGACGCTCTTTTCCGCGAAGCGAAGGAAGATACGTATCTGCAGGATTCTTATATCCAGCTCCTCCGGGGGTTGTTTAAAAACAGCGGCAAGACGGATCAGATGATTGAAGCAGCTTATATGACTGGTATTTTACCGATAAAAAAATACGGCAGTCAATCAGCAGTATCAGATTTCATTGAATATAATATGCTTTCTCCCGGAGGACTGGCTAAATATATTGGTTTTACTGAAACAGAAGTTATGGAACTATGTCGAAAATACCATGTGGATTTTTACGAAATGAAACACTGGTACGATGGATATTCTTTTCGTCATCTGAATTCTGTTTATAATCCCAATTCTGTCATTGAATCCATTATACGGGAAGAATTTGGCAGTTACTGGGCGAGAACAGAAACCTATGAATCTTTGAAAATTTATATTGACCTGGATGAAGATGGCCTGAAACAGACTATTATTCAGATGCTGGGAGGAGGGCAGATAAAAATCGATGTCGGTACATTTCAAAACGACATGGTTAATATTAAGGGAAAGGACGACATCCTCACTCTATTGATCCATCTTGGCTACCTCGCTTATGATTCTGAAAAGAAAACTGCATATATTCCCAATGAGGAAGTTCGCCAGGAATTTGTCCGCGCTGTCACCACCGGATGTCATAAAGAACTGGCAAAACTGATTCAGAATTCTGACCGGCTCCTGGAGGAAACGCTGAACATGAATGAAGAGGCGGTGGCAGAAGCTGTGGAGGAAGCTCATAAAGCCATCTCCGCACCTCTGTTTTATAACAGTGAAGAATCTCTTCGCAGTACCATTCGCCTTGCATATCTTACCTGCATTGACGAATTTATACAGTTTCAGGAGCTTCCATCCGGAAATGGATACGCAGATATGGTATTCATTCCCAAAAAAGGTTCCTCCATGCCTGTCATTCTTATTGAACTGAAATGGAATAAAACAAAAGATGGCGCCATACAGCAGATCAAAGACAGGGACTACCCGCATGTAC
>CANQUG010000097.1 GCA_947626985.1 uncultured Lachnospiraceae bacterium
CCTGGATCAGCCCAGGACCCTGAAGGAGCTGGAAACACTCACCTTCCGGCTCCCGGAGCATCGGCTGCTCACCGAAAAATCCAGCTCCTACCCGGAGAATCCTGTATTTCCGGAAAGCTTCTTTCCCCAAAATACGGATGTGGCCGTCAATCAGCACCAGCGGTACAGTCCCTGTTTTTTTCACTCCCACGACTTTTTTGAGCTTTCCTACGTGGCGGAGGGACATTATGACAACTATCTTTCCGGCCGGAAGCTTTCCATGAAAACCGGTGATCTCTCGCTCATGGCTCTGCACACTCCTCACGCTGTCAGCGTATTTAATGATGAGACCATTGTAATCAATCTGCTCCTTCGCGCCAGTACCTTCCGTCAGACCTTTTTCGGCATTATGGTATACCAGGATGTAATCTCCTCCTTTTTTTCCAGGGCACTCTACACCCCTGAGGCAGAGTCCTATCTGCTCTTTGAAACCGGCGATGATCCGGTGATCCGGGACCTGATTCTGCGAATCCG
Source organism: uncultured Lachnospiraceae bacterium (assembly GCA_947626985.1). GTDB lineage: Bacteria > Bacillota > Clostridia > Lachnospirales > Lachnospiraceae > Blautia_A. The sequence goes on from CANQUG010000097.1 coordinate 514, forward strand.
GGAGGAAAGCCGCTCCGGGAGGAGTTTTGCGGAGCGTATGGTGATCACGCTCATCACAGAGCTTTTCATTCAGCTGCTCCGCTGTCATCAGCAGCATCTCACCGTCCCCAACCCCTCCGGCAGGAACGCGGACAATAATATCATGCTGATCATGAATTATATGATGAGAAATTATAAGGATCTGTCCTTACGGGAGCTTTCCTCCTTTTTCGGCTACAGCGAACGGCAGATGACCCGGATCCTGAAGGATTACACCGGAAAAAACTTCACCGCCATTCTTCAGGATATCCGTGTGCAGCAGGCCTGCGAGCTTCTGCGCAATCCGGACATTCCCATCCCGGAGGTGATCGAGGCGGTGGGATACTCCAACCTCAGCCACTTTTATACGGTGTTTAAAAGGCAGTACGGCGTGACTCCTGCGGTTTACAGGGAAAAATTATAATGCCTTTCAGGCATTACAGACTATTTGTGATAAGCATTTGCTTTCCATTTCAAATTGCCCTATAATGATGGCGAAAAGTAAGAAAAACAAACATTCAAGGAGGTTTTTCCATGAGAATCACTATCAGCAGTCAGCAGTTTGACGAGGAACGCGCGCTCTATCATACTCGGCAGGCGGACATTTCCGATTGTATATTCGCGGGTCCTGCGGACGGGGAATCCGTCCTGAAGGAGTCCCGGGACATCGCCGTTTCCCGCTGTACATTTTCCCTGCGCTATCCTCTGTGGCACGTGGAGGGCTTTTCCCTTACCGACTCTTCCATGGACGAACTGACGCGGGCCGCCATCTGGTACAGCCATCATGGAAAGATCAGCGGCAGCCGTCTGCACGGAATCAAAGCCGTGCGGGAATGTTCGGATATTGAGGTCACGGATTCCCATATTGTCTCCGAGGAATTTGGCTGGAAATCCTCCGGGATCACCTTAAAAAATGTCAATATAACCAGCGCTTATCTGTTTCTTGACAGCAAAGATATCCGCCTGGAGAATGTCCGCATGAGCGGCAAATATTCCTTCCAGTACGTGGAAAACCTGGAGATCCGGGATTCCGACCTGGATACGAAGGACGCTTTCTGGCACAGCAGAAACGTGACGGTCCGCGACTCCGTGGTAAAGGGAGAATATCTGGGATGGTTCTCAGACGGCCTCACCCTGATCAACTGTAAGATCATCGGCACGCAGCCTCTATGCTACTGCAAAAACCTTACGCTCATCAACTGTGAAATGGAAAGCTGCGACCTGTCCTTTGAATACTCGGACGTGCAGGCCGATGTGCGCGGACATATCGATTCTGTGAAGAATCCCAGAACCGGAGAAATCGTTGCCGACAGCGTGGGGGAAATCGTCACGGATGATCCCGTTATGGAATGCACCGGAAAGGTGATCCTCCGCAAAGAGAAGGAGATCGCATGAAGAACGCCACACCAACTCCGGAAGATCTGAAGGCATCCGGCTGTACCCAAAAACAGATCGAACAGTTTTCCTCCTGCCAGTGTCAGTCTGAGCAGCTTCGCTTCCTCCGTCAGCACCGGAAGGAGCTGCTGGACAGCATTCATGAGCAGGAACGCCAGATCAGCACGCTGGATTATCTGACTTACCAGATGACCAGGACGTCTGAATAAAAACGCCGGAAGACAGAGGACACGGAACTGCCGCCGGGCTGTCAGAAGAAAAAGACATGTTATTCCTTACTGGAATATCACGATATGCAAATGAAGTATTGGCATACTGCTGCCAAAAAGAGTATCATACTACAAAAAAGGAGGAATTCCCATGATTTACAGAAACTTTCAGGATCTGTCCCTCTCCGGCCTTGGGCTGGGAATGATGCGTCTGCCCGTAGTGAACGGCGACGACAATGTGGTGGACGAAGCGGCCGCCGCGGAAATGATCGACTATGCGTACCATAACGGCATCAACTATTTTGACACAGCCTGGGGCTATCACAATGGAAATTCCGAGCTGACCGCCGGAAAATATCTCTCCCGCTATCCCAGAGAAACCTATTACTTGGCCACGAAATTTCCCGGGTATGACAATTCCAATATGCCCAAAGTAAAGGAAATCTTCGAAAAACAGCTGGAAAAATGCCAGACGCCCTACTTCGATTTTTACCTGTTTCATAACGTATACGAGGGCAATGTGGACGACTATCTGAATCCCAGATTCGGCATCATGGAGTATCTTCTGGAACAGAAGAAAAACGGCCGCATCCGTCACCTGGGCTTCTCCGCCCATGGCAGTGTGGAGGTTATCAAACGGTTCCTGGACGCATACGGCGAGCATCTGGAATTTTGTCAGATTCAGCTGAACTATATGGACTGGCACTTCCAGGACGCCGAGAAAAAAGTGGCTCTTCTCAGAGAAGCCGGCATCCCCGTCTGGGTGATGGAGCCTCTTCGCGGAGGCAAGCTTGCCAAAGCATCTGAGAAAATGACGGCCGCGCTGCATGAAATGCGGCCGGAGGAACCCGTACCCGCATGGGCCTTCCGGTTCCTGCAGAGCATTCCCGGCGTGACGATGGTGCTCTCCGGCATGTCCAGTATGGAACAGCTGAAGGCCAACATCGCGACCTTTGAGAAGGACGCTCCCCTGACGGATAAAGAGTTTGATTCCCTGGTTGCTCTCGCGGACGAGGCCACGAAACAGGGCGGACTTCCCTGCACCGCCTGTCACTACTGCACCACTCACTGCCCGCAGGAGCTGCCGATCCCGGATCTGATCGCGCTTTATAACGAGCACAAAATCACCGGCGGAGGTTTTATCGCTCCCATGGCCGTAAGCAGCATGCCGGAGGAAAAACGTCCCTCCAGCTGTGTGGGATGCAGAAGCTGCGAGGAGGTTTGTCCCCAGCAGATCAAAATTTCCGAGATGATGAAGGATTTCTGCGCGATGCTGGGAATGTAACAGCGATAAGAGTTCCTGTAAAATAAAATAGTCCCACCTGAAACGGCAGTCTCTGATGCCTGCGTTTCCGGCGGGATATTTTTTTTGCCAAAAAAGAGGCTGTCGATAAATGCTGATGGAGCACAACATATGGAGCGATTACAAAAAAGTTCATCCATATATTGCACTGCCACGCAATTATCCAACAGCCCCGCAGGAACATTCTTTATGCAGCGCCCTCAATCTTTTTGATCCATTTTCCGCTCTTTAGCCGGAACAGACACCAGATAGCCTTGATAAACTGGTCGATCTTCAGCATGGTGTAAATCCAGAAACCGGACCAGTGCCATACCAGGCCTGCCAGCGCGCCCAGCGGTATACTGGCGCACCACAGAAACAGAATATCCGCCACCATAAGAAACTTCGTATCTCCGCCGCCCCGGAGCACCCCCTTGGTGAGGATGCTGTTCATAGCCATAAAGATCACGGTGATGGCCACGGCGTCCATCAGCTCCTGAGCCAGCGCATGAGTCTCCGGAGTGATGTTGTAGGCATTGATGATGGGATTGCGGAGCAGAAGAATAATTCCGCAGCCCACTGCGCCGATGAGAAATCCGATCACGGCAAAGGTAATTCCCTGATCCTGGGCTTTTTTCGCATCCCCCCGGCCAAGGGTGATCCCGGTGATGGTACAGCTGGCCTGACTGATTCCCTGAATGACTACGGTGGAAAGCTGCTGCGTAACCATGGTAATGGAATTCGCCGCCACGAAACTGGAACCGATATGTCCCATAACCACCGCCACCGCGCTGTTTCCGATTCCCAGAAGGGAATCGCTGATCAGAACAGGAATGCTGATCCGCACGTATTCCTGAAGGAGATCTCCGCATTTCATGGCCAGATCCCGGATCCTCATCCGGATCTTATCCTCCTTCAGAAGGAAATATCCCATGGTTACACTAAATTCGCAGATTCTGGCGATCAGGGTTCCTACCGCCGCTCCTCTGACCTCCAGTCTGGGCGCACCCAGATTTCCGAAAATAAATACCCAGTTGAAGAAAATGTTGATAAAGAAGGAGCATACGGAAGCAATCAGAGGGATATTGGCCTTGCCCACACTTCTCAGCACAAGGCTTGTGGTGAGGGTGACGCCGTGGAGCAGATAGCAGGGAATGGAGACCAGCAGGTACCCCACTCCGGCGAGGATCACCGTCTCCTCCGTGGTAAAAATTCCCATAATATGCTGAGGGATCACTGCTGTAACGATGCAGAAACAAAGGGCGATGGCGATGGTCAGCCGGTACATGATATTGATGGCTTTTTTCAGACTCTTAATGTCCTGCATGCCCCAGAACCGGCTGGTGAGAACGCTGGCGCCCATGCCGAGACCCATACAGCAGATCTGAAAAATATTGATGAAGTTGTTCGCCAGGGTGGCCCCGCTCATGGGAGCTTCGCCGAGCTGTCCCAGCATGATATTGTCCGCCATGTTCACGCCCACGGTAATCAGCTGCTGCGCGGCAATGGGGAGCGCGATACTTGCCAGCATCCGGTAGAAACTCTTGTCTTTTACAAATATCTGCATGTCCATACCTCTTTCGTAAAAAGGAATTCTGTTCCGGCGGCATGCGCAGGCGGCCGCCCGGTCTGCCTCTGTGGAAGGGTGCTGAGCGCCCGCGGAGGCACTCCATCAGGAGTAACAGTACTGGCCCCGGAATCCCCATGGAAAGGTGCCGAGCGCCCGCTGGGGTACTCTCCTGTGCTGCCGGAATTTGTCTGATGGAAATTGTATTTTATTATACAGGAAATCTCCGGGGATGTATATACCGAAAATGGCCATCCGTTCCTGTCTCCATATGACATGAAGGAAAAAACATGCTGCTGTATGTTTACTTTTCTCTTTTTTGTTAAGAAAACATGCCTGATCGGAAAATTACCGAAATTTCATCCCGGCTTTTCCTGGGACTTAACAAAATATGGAGAAATATGCCAAACATTTTACATTGAAAAGTCCTGAATAATGTTTTATACTCACTTCAATTCTTATATGTCTGATTTCTATGAACGTCCAAAGTTTTTTCTTCCTTTTTCCGCATATTTTTATTGTTGTATTATGGTTCTCAATCTCTATTTTTCTTTGATGATTTCATTTCCATCTCCCTTTTCGGGCAGTCAGATATCTGACTGTTCGGAATAATATGTACTAATTGATACATTTATACTTGACAACAAACATAAATCCATGTATCATAGCAATGGAGGTAAAGCCGATTTGAATCCTCATTACAATCAGAATTACACACGTGAAGAAGTTGATGTTATCCTTACCAAAATCCGGTCCTGTGTTGACAAAGGCAATTATATAATATCCCAGAATGAAAACAGGCAGGAAAACATAGACTTCATAAATGAGTACAATATCCGAAGCGATAAGCAAAAATCTATCCTGATGCAGATTCAAACGGAAGATTTCTGTCATTCGCTGCAAAATACAAAAATCGACTTTAAACATGAAATCCTCTACGTTTTCGTCCCGCAGGTACAGCTGTTTAATTCAGATGGCGAGAAAGAAATTGTAGATGTTTATACAAAATTTAACGTAATCGACCTTCCATCCGGCAGCCGTGTTATTGTCATTTCTTTTCATAAAAGAAAGAAGCCGATCAATTATCTGTTCAGGTGACTGGTTAGAGATAAGGAGGAGCAACCATGACGAAGAGAACCTTCTGTGAAGAATGCAGAGACGATGTGGAATTTACTGTAGCATCCGTTCCCATGACAGGCACTGTGAAAGGCAAAGAATACCACTATACCGGAACGGAAACCCGCTGTGTCAATTGCGGATCACTCGTTTTTGTTCCGGAGATTTCCGACGCGAACCTGCGTTCCCTTTACGACGTATTTCGGGAAGAAAACGGTATCGTCCCTCTTGATGTAATTTGCTCCATCCCGGAAAAATATGACATTGGAAAGCGTCCTCTGTCCCTTCTTCTCGGCTGGGGCGAATTAACCTTTTCCCGGTATTGCGATGGAGATATTCCGACGAGGCAGTACTCTGATATTCTTCGGCGAATATACGCCGAACCGCAATATTATGCAGATCTGCTGGAAGAAAACAAAGGAAATCTGAAGTCTCTCCGCACCTACAAAAAAACACGTCAGGCCGTGGATTCCCTCCTGTCTGCCGGGATCCCATCAGACAACAAGATTCATACGGTAATTCAGTATCTGTTAAATCAGTGCGAGGATATCACCCCTCTTGCTCTTCAGAAAGCTCTTTACTACATTCAGGGATTATATTTCGCTTTTTACAGGACCTTTCTTTTTCCTGAAGATTGTGAGGCCTGGGTACATGGCCCTGTCTACAGAGACATTTACTTCCGTTATCGGGATTATCGCTTTGACCCGATAAAAAAAACAGCTTCCTTCGATACCTCTGTTTTTACTGAAGGTGAAAAGGCCATCTGTGACAGCGTAATAAATAACATCTGCTGCTACAGCGGAAAGGTTCTGGAATGCTTCACCCACAAAGAAACCCCCTGGCTTACCGCCAGAGGCAATCTTCCCGATTCTGCTCCTTCAGACAAAATCATCGAAAAGTCAGTGATTGGAGCATATTTCGCCGCAGTAAAGTCCAGGTATCATATGTCAAATCCCGGTGATATCAAAAACTATGCAGAGGATATGTTCCATCAGCTCTGATGCCGGGACGCCCGAATGAAATACCACATAAAAAAATAACTGCCGCCGAAAAGGCAAAATAATTCAGGGACAGGCGGGACTCAAAAGAGTCCTTCCTGTCCCTGTTTTAAGATGTCCGCTTTTTCTCAGCCCGGGCCGGCGCAGCATAATAAATGCTGCCGCATCAGCCGAGAATCTGCTCTTTCTTTTCCAGAATAGCCGCCACTGCAGAGCAGGCCGGGCAGTCGCAGTACTTCCCTCCCGCTGCCTTGATCTCTTTCCCGTGAGCTTCCATCTTTTTCGCCATCTCCGCGCCGAACACCTGCACGCCGTGCTCCGAACCTGCAAAAGCAATCAGAGCGTCGATGGGCATGATATCTTCCTCCAGCTCGGCGATATATTTTTTCGTCTCCTCTGCCTCCCTGTCCGTACCGATGGCGTCCAGCCAGCTCTGAGCCGCGTCCTTTGCGTCCTGGCAGCAGGAATACGCGTTCATCAGTTCCTTTGTCTTTTCTACTGTGTAATCGAGAACTTCCTTTGTCATTGTGATCCATCCTTTCTTAAAAGTGTATAAATTAGGGATAATTAAAATATAGTACAACTTCTTCCTTTTTTCAATGCTGATTTTCATAAGTTACAGATTATTGATTGTCATAAGATACAGATTGTAAATCAAACTGTAAATTTGTAAATTCTATCAGTTTGTACAAAAATATGAAAGACATTTGGCGCCGGGTAAGGTATAATACACAGGAATGATAAATTTTACAGGAACAGGGAGGATTTGCCATGGCAGTCACAAAAATGAATCAGGAAGAAAAAAACGCGCTGGAAACAGAGAATGCCCGGCTCTCCATGGAGGCCGCGGAGCAGGGAATGGTCCTGCTGGAAAATAAACACAATACCCTGCCGATCAAAAAAGGCGGAAAGATCGTCCTCTGCGGACAGGGCGCGGTGCGCACCGTAAGAGGCGGCACCGGCTCGGGAGATCCCTTCAACGGAGGCTTATCCGGCGGAGGAAACGCAGATGTAGACAATTCGCCCCGCTTCCACGTGCATATTATGGACGCCTTCGACAGCGCGGGATATGAAATCGTAAACAAAGACTTTCTCCTGGATTACGCCAGGGGATTCGACGAACAGAAGCGCCTCGCAGGAAGCAATCCCATGATGACCTTCGCCTATCCGGAGCAGAAAATCCCGGAAGAGATGGCCGGAGACTGGGCGGCGGACTGCGGCCGCGCGATCTATGTCATCTCCAGGAACTCCGGCGAGGGTGCCGACCGGGACATGTACCGCACCGTAACGCTGGATGGCAGGGAATACACTCTCGGCGATTATCTTCTCTGTCAGGAGGAGAAGGACAACCTTGCCATTCTCAGGAAGCATTTCCGTCAGCTGATCGTCGTGCTCAATACGGGAGGCGTCATCGACCTCTCGGAAGTCCAGAAAACAGAGCCTGACGCTCTTCTTCTTATGAGCCAGGCAGGACAGGAGGGAGGCCCGGCCCTTCTCCATGTTCTGGACGGCACGGTGACGCCTTCGGGAAGACTGACGGACACCTGGGCAAAACAATACTCCGATTATCCCGCTTCCGCCACCTTCGCGGGAAACGACGGCAACGTGGAGGAGGAAATCTACGAAGAAGGAATTTTCGTCGGTTACCGGTATTTTGACGAAAAAGAACTGGAAGTTGTTTATCCCTTTGGGTACGGACTGAGCTACACCAGCTTCCGGACAGATTTTGCCGGCGGAAGCTATGATCCCCTGCGCAGAGAACTGATTCTGGAAGCAGTCGTGGAAAACACAGGCTCCTGCCGGGGCGCGCAGGTGGTTCAGCTTTATGTGTCCAAGCCGGAGGAAAAGGATTTCATGCCGGAAAAAGAGCTGGCAGCCTTTGCCAAAACCTCCATACTGGAGCCCGGCGAAAAGGAAACGGTAACTCTCAGGGTTCCTCTCAGGGAACTGGCCTTCTTCTGCGAAAAGGAAGCCGCTTACATTGTCCAGGAAGGCAGTTATATCCTTTTCCTGGGAGAGAATTCCCGGGAGCTGACGCCTGTGCTGAGAGCGGTGGCGGAACAGGAATATACGCTGGCCCAGCTTCAGACAAAGCTTCCTCTTCAGAAGGAAATCCATGAGATGAAAGGGGACAGACGGGAAGAAAACCTGATGGATGAGACGCTGCCGGTGGTAACGATCAGCGGAGAAATCCACACATTCCGCGGGGATCTTCTGTATGATAAGGAAACGCTTCTCACCTCAGAACCGCTGGAAAGCATGACGGATGAAGAGCTTGCCGCACTCTGCTGCGGAAGCGGCTGGGGCGTGGCGGATGAAAACAATCCTGTGGTGGGCAGCAGCTCGGAGAGCATTCCCGGCGCCGCAGGAGAGACCACACACATTCTGGAAGAAAAGTACGGAGTTCCTTCCATCATCCTCGCCGACGGACCTGCAGGCATTCGCGTGAGACAGGATTTTGAGGCGACAGACCTGGTTACAGGGGAAAAAATCCCGGTAATGCATCACACTACCGCCTGGCCGGTGGGAACCCTTCTGGCCCAGAGCTTTGACGAAAAGCTGCTGGAAAAAGCAGGCCATGGTATGGCCCTGGAGATGAAAAATATCGGCGTGCATATCCTGCTTGGACCCGGTATGAATATTCACCGTGATCCCCTCTGCGGACGAAATTTTGAGTACTACTCCGAGGATCCCCTGCTGTCCGGAAAGATGGCGGCCGCTATGGTGCGGGGCATTCAGAGTCTGCCCGGAACAGGGGCATGTATCAAGCATTACGCAGGCAATAATCAGGAAACGAACCGCAACAGAGTGGACACCGTTGTGGGTCAGAGAGCCCTTAGAGAAATTTATCTGAAAGGCTTCGAGATCGCCGTGCGGGAGTCCGACCCGGTTTCCATCATGACCTCCTATAACCTGATCAACGGGGTACCCACAGCGGACAGCCGGGATCTCTGTACGGATATCGCCAGGACGGAATGGGGCTTCCGGGGAATCATCATGACAGACTGGAACGGCGGCAGCAGCACTCCCAGCAAGTCCATGCACGCCGGAAACGACCTGATCATGCCGGGAGGCGAGATCCGCGCCCTCAATATTCTCCAGGCCATGAAGGTGGTGGAGCCGGAATTCGAGGCAAACGGGCAGGTGAGAATGCGCAGTGTGATTCCCGGAGCGCCCATGTACCAGGATTCCTGGAATTCCTTTATTCCCTGTAAAAATGGTTCCAGTGAGCTGGAAACGGTTCTGGGAGAAGGCTTTTCCGCATCGGAGGCCGCCGACGGGAGGATTCTGGTAAACGGGGAGGAAATCTATATGAAAGCCACCGACCGGATGGAGTTTTTCAAACATTTTCACGATGGGGTGAAGGTTCCGTCCTTCTGTAAGCCGGTCACTGCGGCGGACGCCCGTGTGGGAAGAAACGGCGGCTCCATTATATACCGGGGCGAATATAAGAAAGATTTCACCATCTCCAGAAAGGACGTACAGCAGTGCGCGGGAAGGATGCTGAATGTGATCCGGCACCTGACCAATGAATAAAAATTTCCGCTGCTGCTTCGTGCCATCCCCCAAGGGATCATGGCAAACGAAAAATTTATTTGATGTTTGCTGTAATATTAACCAAGAAAAGATAAGGAGGTACACCAGATTGAAGATCAGAACCATCATCACACAGGACGCAGAGGTGGACGACCAGAATTCCCTGCGCCATTTCCTTTTTTACGCAAATGAAGTAGAGCTTCAGGGAATTGTCCAGACATCATCCAAATTTCACTGGATCGGTGTTCCGGGAGCCGTAAAGCCTGAAAAATCCAAAACCGTAGATTTCGACTTCGAAGAAGTCAGCGGCCCCTACGACCAGCCCTATCGCTGGCCGGGCACAGACTGGATGTTCCGGGTGATCGACGATTACGAAAAGGATTATCCCAACCTTTCCAGACACGCGGAGGGTTATCCCACGCCGGATGAACTCCGCTCCATCACAAAAGTGGGAAATATCGGATATGAAGGAGAAATGGAAGCCGCTGCGGAGGGCTCGGAGCTTATCCGCAGCCGCATTCTTGACGACGATGACCGGACTCTTTATATCCAGGTCTGGGGCGGCTGCAATACCATTGCGAGAGCGCTTATGGACATCCAGAAGGAATATGAGCATACGGCGGAGTGGCCCGCTCTCCATGAGAAGATTTCGAAGAAGGTCGTTCTCACCGCCTGCGGCGAACAGGACGAAACCTACAGAAGCTATATTGCGGAGGAATGGCCCGGCATTCAGTTTGTAAAGACCCTTCAGATGAGAAGCTACGCGTATCCCTGGTTCGTGATGCCGGAAGGGGAAAGCAAGGATACTCTGAAAAGCGGCTTTATGAAAAACCATATTATGAACGGCAAAAGCGCTCTCACTGACAAATACTGCACCTGGCTGGACGGAAACTATTATGAAGGGGAAGCCATGGACTCTCAGTTCGGGGCAAACCCGGACATCGCCAGCCAGTGGTTCGGCGCGAAGATGGGCCTGCCCGCTCCGAATCTGTACGATTTCCTCTCGGAGGGGGACTCTCCCACCTTCTTCTGTCTTTTTGACTGGGGCTTCCGCACCCTGGAGGATTTTTCCTTCGGCGGACTGGCCGGAAGATATCACAGGGTTCCGGGGGAAACCAATTCTAAAGGACAGAGTCTGAATATGTGGGATGTTTCCGAGGATGCCTACACAGACCGTGAGGGGACCGTGCATATGACTGAATCCATGTGGCCCTATGTGGCGGACATCCAGCGGGATTTTGCCGCCCGGGTGGACTGGGCCTCAAAGGATTCCTTTGACCAGGCGGAGCATGCTCCCCGTCTTGCCATTCAGGAAGGACTGGATTTCCGGCTTTCTCCGGGTGCAACCCTCACGCTCCATGGCAGGGCTTCTTCTCCGGATCAGCGCAGCGTCTCTGTTACGTTCCGCATCTACGGCGACGCCAGCGCGGCATGTGCCAAAGATGCTGTGATCACCGCAGAAAACGGGACCGCTGAGATCACAGTCCCGGAAAATGCAGTGTCCGGCGATCAGATTCACGTGGTCGTCAAAGCACAGAATGATGACGGATACCGGCTGACCTATTATCAGCAGGTGATCATCACTGTAAAATAAAACAAATGTCTCCCTGCGGCCGGAACGGCGGCACAGGTGTTGCTGATTTCCTGAGATGTCACGATATTGCTTTGTTATACTGACATTAGATTGCTACGATAGCTGTCAAAGAGT
>CANQUG010000098.1 GCA_947626985.1 uncultured Lachnospiraceae bacterium
AGTTCCGCAATGAACATCGTCTTATCCACATAATAGAAATCTTCCCTGTAAAATTCTTCAAAACTCTCGATCCCCACCGGCAGCTTTTTCTCCGGGCCCTGATTCATCTGATATTCCTCCATATAGTCAGAAAAGTTCACTGAATGATACTTAATTGTAACACAGGGAAACGTGATCCACAAGGAACGGGAGATGTATATTCCCGTAACTTTTCATTTAGTCATTGAATTATATCTGCATTTATGATATAAAAGAGTGTAAAGTAAAGAGTAATTACCCGTAAGTTTCCAATGAAAATATGGAGGTCTGTTATGCAAAATACAATTCAGCGCGATGAATACCTGAAAAAACTTACAGACAGGCGCGAAAACGGACTTATAAAGGTGGTTACGGGTATCCGGCGGTGCGGGAAATGTTAACTTCCTCATTTTTTACGCCTAAAAAACCTCGCTTTGTACATTTTGTACAAAACGGGGTTTTGTGGCTTCAGCAGTTTTCGTTTTCCTCCTGCAGTCGATCTTCAATGACTCGGAGGATTTCATCATACGATTTGCTGCTGTTGATAACCGCCTTCCAAAGATTGTCCTTTCTTTGAGCGTCTCTCTTATCCAGAAGCTTCTGCAGCGCATCCACAGCATTCTCATACGCCGCTTTGGTCCTGATGATTTTTTCCTGTGCCTTTTCTATCTGCTGTTCCAGGGTTTCATCGGTTTCTCTTTTTCTTCCCCGTGCCATTTATTGTGCCTCCTTCAGAATACGGCTGATCTCTGCCGTATGAGATTTTACAGTGTCTGCATCCATCCCGAATGCTTTCAGTATTCTTTTCTGTGCTGCGGTTACTGCGTGATCCAGCCGGTACTGGTTATCCGTCAGTCTGACCATTTCTATCTTTTCCAGTTCTCTCAGCGCTGCCGGTACCGTCATGTAATTCGGCCGTTTATCCAGTTTCAGCATCTCATCCTTCAGACAGGTGTAGATCCGGTTTCGTATCACCAGAGCAATAAACTCAATAAAGATCTTACTCTCCGCCGCCGTATCTCCGTAAACACGCAGGCTTTTGTCCCCGAGCCAGGATTTATCCCCGCGGAATAGTTTTTCGGAAGCGTCTCTGCTTTTATAAAGGCGGAGGGCCTCCTTTGCCGTCATTTTTTCTGATGTAATGATACAGAAATATCCGCTCAGGTTATTCTCCCTCTCAATCACTTCAACACGGTCTTCCGGGAACAGGAACATCCCGTTTTTCTCATTATAATGAAGGATATAATACTTACAGAACGCCGGCCCGAAAACGGCTTCCTCATTGGTATGCTTCAGCAGATAACTTTTCATCTGCCGGAGTTTTTCTGCCAGAAGCGCCCGTTCCGCGCCTTCTTTTACAGTGCTGTGATAAATATGGAAATAACGCTCCTTTTCGTCCCCTTCATACAGTTTCCTCCTGACAGTTGTTCCATATACATCATATTCCCCGATGTGTTTTGCCCATTTGTTTTCAAACGTTCCTTTCTGTTCCAGGATCACAGAATTCACCAGATCATTCATGCCCTTTACCATAATAATAAACGAATAGTTCTGCTCATCCATGCATTGAATGTTTCCCTTACTGAAATACCCCCTGTCCAGGATAAATCCTGCTTTTTTATAACCGTAACCGGCGGCCTTCTCCAGCATGATCTGCAGCTGTGACACATCATTGATACTTCCGGGATATTTTTCATAAAAAAGAGGTTCCCGGTTATTCCTGTCATAAGCCAGTGCATAATTAAATACCGGAAGTCCCACATCCATTTTCGGATGTCCGTATTCCACCATTTTAATATCTCCGGCCTGACAGTTCCTGTTCGCAGAATCATAAGAAATATAGATCTTTTCCTTATGACTGCGTCCCGCGTTCCAGTCATTCAGGAATCCCGCGCTCTGGTCAGCGGTCATGGACTGGAGAAGCCCGGAAACCCTGGAATCACTGCAGATCCGCATGTTTTCTGAAAAGAGCGGATGGTTATAAGCGTAATCAGGATAATACTGACCCGCGTTATCTTCCGTAAGGATACAGTAGGCGGCCAGGTCCAGGACCAGCCGGAGGTCTTTCTTATTGATATATTTTTCAAGGATTTCCATCAGTTTATATTCTTCGATGATCTTTCTGATCACAAGCCATGCGCCGACCCGCAGGCAGCTGCTCCGCTGTGTGCGTTCTCTGGTTTCCGGCAGATCTTCATCCGGAAAATATTTCAGGTAGTTTTCATTTGGCAGCATCATTTCCGGATCAGATGCAAACCGTTTTCCAATGGTCACTCTTTTAGGATTTGTCTTCTTCGTTACTTTATTGTAAATCCGATCGTATTCATAATAAACATAATCCGCGTCACCTTTCCTGCGGTATGTGAGTTTTCCCGAAGCATTGGGTATTTTTACTAAAAAGTCCAGATACATGGCTCCTCCTTATATAGGCGTATTTACGCCTATATAAAATATAGCATAAAACCCGGAAATATGCAATGGGAAATTGCATATTTCCGGGCTTTTTTTGATTTTTTTATTCCGAAAATCACTTTAGGCGTAAAAATTGTGGAAGTTAACAATGTTTCCATTTTCATTTTTTTCGGAAAATCCGCTGAATTTCACGGTTCCGGCACTGTAAACGGCAGTCCGTCAGGCCTCCGTAACAATTACTGCAGTATTTCCCGTCATACCGTATGCATCGGGCGCCGCGCCGCTCACCGCCAGCCAGAAAATGTATTCCTGAGTAAGAGCGATATTGCGGAGACTGCTGGTCACGCGCACGCTGATGCTGTTCTCGCCGGCCTGTACATAATCGGAAATATCCGCGCGGGCCGTATCCATATTTACCGGAACCTTCTCTCCGTTCACCGTAATCATCGCGGTTCCGTAATTAAAGCTGTCTGCCTGGAAGATCACTTCGCCGCCCGAAAAATCCTCCGGAAGCGTAAATGTGGTGGTGTAGGTTCCCACGCCGGAAACCGTATCGCCCAGGGCCTCGATCTCATTCCACGGAACCAGTTCATCCAGAACGCCGACCTCAATGGTTTCATGGTTCGTGGCGTAGGTAACCTCTGTGGTGGAGACGCCGGTATCCTCATTTTCCTCGGTACGCTCCAGCTTGTCTCCCGGCGTATAGGAATCCACGCTCAAACTCCAGCCGCTCAGAGCAATCTCAGAGGAAGTTCCCTCCGGGTTCTCCTCAGCGACGGCCGCCTGACCAGGATCGAGAACATAAAGCGCCACATCTCCGGGCGCAAGCGTCACATTCAGCACGGTCCTGCCGTCTGTACTCTGCGCATCCGTCACTCTGGACACCTTTCCGCTCCAGGTATCCAGCACATACGGCTGATACTCGCCTTCCACGGAAATCTGCCCTGTATAATCCTCAGTATCCTCATATTTATAATTGTACACATAGAGGTATACGGCGTCCTCCGCCTTCCTCATGGCAGTCAGGATCTTCGCGTTGGGCTCGGCATATTCCGCACGCGGAGAAACTCCCAGCTCCTTCAGAGCCTCATACGCATCCTCCGGAGCGTCCACTGTCCTTACATTGTCCAGTGCCTTGATCTCCTCCACCACTGCCGCAAGCTCTTCGTCCTTGCCGTCGTTGCAGCCTGTCGTGGACGCCGCGGCCGTATTTATCTTCTGTACACCGGAATTATTCGGCTCCTCAACCACATTATTGGCAAATATTACGGCCAGTCCGTTTTGAGCCGCGGTGAGCAGCTTCCGGGCAGCCTCCAGCGGAAGCTCATCCTCCATAACAATCAGCGCGCGGTAGGCAACGCCATCCGCATTGATCATTCCGTTTTCCACGGAAACGGCATCATCATCCAGCACATACGGCGAGAAGTACTCATAGGTATAGCCGTTATTCTGCAGCTCCTGATCCATCCAGTAATAGGCGGAGTCGTTGTGGAGACGATTATTGTACACGCCCGAATTCGATACGTCCGTCAGAAGATTGTTCAGGTAATAATCATTGCGCAGCATCGCCACATCCACTTGCGGAACGCCCTGTTCCAGCGCCTTCTGAATCCTGCTCAGATGCGCATTCACGTCGGCATAATCCACAGAGCCCGGCTGACGCTTATTGAACCGCTCGGAGATCAGGTTCGTCATGCCTTCATAGCCCGGCCAGGTGACGGACTGATCCGGACCGTATTCGGAAGAATAGCCGTGGGTCACCGTCTTCTGGATTCCGGATGCATACTGCGTATAGAAGATCTGACGGTAATAGCCGTTGTTCCACAGATAATTGGTCATGATCGCAGCGCCGGATTCAGAGGAAAGCCTCTTCCCGTATACATGAGCCGGACCGGAGAAATTGCGGTAGGAATCGATTTCCCCGGCGAACTCGAAGGATTCCGTTTCCAGGAAATCCACCGAGGGAACAGTCTGGGAAACCTCAAAGGTCTTGCCGTAGGAGTTTTCCGCCCGCAGGTACATGCCCTTGCCGTTCAGCCAGTCATGCAGCACATTCATGCAGTTTTCCTGGTAAAGTTCGGTTTCCGTCTGGAAAAAGTCGTTGCGCAGATAAGTAAGATTCACATCGGCGGAATCCGTGAAGTCATAAACGTATGTGAGGAACTGTCCCATTCCTCCCAGAGAATCCTCCGTCTCGCGGATCAGCAGAGGAAGATACTTTTCCACGCTGTAGCCGCGGCGGCTTTCAAACTGCTCCAGCATATCGGTGCACCAGAGCTGCTTCGTGGAATTTTCGCCCTCGGTCATCAGCTCCAGAGAATCCATGTACAGATCGCATTCCCCGATCTGATCGATAATCTCCATGACATCCTCTGTCAGCACATTCTCATCCCAGTAACTGATCAGCGCGTTGGCCCCTGCCGGGTCAAAATAATTGATCGTGTAGCTTACGCCGGTGTTCGCCGCGGCGTAGCTCTCGCTGGTACCGTACTGATAAAAGGCAAAAAGAATGTAATCGCCGTCATCCTCCGCGGTAAAATCGATGGTACAGGTTCCGTCCTCCCCCACAGTAACCGCGTCAGTCACCACAGTCATACTGTCCGTGTCGATCACGCTCTTAACGATCTCAATATCGGGCTCTTCTCCCTCCGGGGCCGCTGCAGCGGCAGCATCGATCTCCTGCTGCGGCGTCCCCCAGGACACCACTTTTGCGGCGACTACGGATACAAGATTCTGTACCGTAGCCTGGCCCGGCAGAACGCACTGCGGAAGTTCTCCGCTGTAAGAGGTGACCGTCCCCTCTGTGCCCGGCAGATTCACCGCGGTATATCCCAGTTCCTGAGAAGCTTCCTGCTGATCCGGAGTAATGGTCGGCAGATTGGCGGTAGCCCAGTATGTACCACCGGTCATGCTGACGCTCATCCCGTATTTCCGGCATTCCTCAAGGATCACCTTCGTGTCGTGGATCCACTCCGGAGAA
The DNA here is from genome assembly GCA_947626985.1 of uncultured Lachnospiraceae bacterium. Classification (GTDB taxonomy): domain Bacteria; phylum Bacillota; class Clostridia; order Lachnospirales; family Lachnospiraceae; genus Blautia_A. The sequence continues at coordinate 5,411 of CANQUG010000098.1, forward strand.
CCCCAGCCATAGGTGGCGTCGTCCAGATACTGGGCCTCAGAAGTCAGAGTGACGAACTCCACCCCTCCGAATCCGGCGTCATACAGCTCCTTTACCGATTCCCTGAGAGTCTCATCCGTGTGGGAACCTTCGGCAAGCCACCATCTCGCATAGGGACGATGACTCATCTCCGGCTCTGCGTATGCAGCCGCAACCGCCTCCGCAAAGCCTTCCTCCGCTGCAGAAACGCCGGCCGGAAAAGCTGCAGTGACAGCCATGGCAAGTGAAACACTGACTGCGACAAATTTACGTTTTGCTTTCATTATCCATACCTCCTTTCCTGTTATTTTATCCGAAGAACCATATTAAAAAAAGAAGACAATCCTTTTATTTTGTTCGTTTTTCTTTCATTTTTCCCTTTCTTTTTTCTTTTCTTTTTCCCGGAAAAACATTATACTGAAAAAAAACGAAACGAGGAGAGGGTCCATGAAATATCTTACTGTCTTACTGGTCGACGACGATTATCTTGTACTGCAGGACCTGCAGAGCATCATAGACTGGAACGCTCTCGGCTTTCAGATCACCGGCTCCGCCTCCAACGGCCGGACCGCCCTGGCGATGCTCCGCCGGCAGGTGCCGGACCTGATCATTACGGATATCTCCATGCCGGTTATGGACGGATTCGACTTCGTAGAAAACGTGCAGCGGGAATTTCCCGAGACATACGTCATGTTTATCTCCTCCTATGCGGATTTTGACTACGCCAAACGGGCCATGCGGGACGGCATCCGCGATTATCTGCTGAAAAACGAACTGACGGCACAGTCTCTGACCGAACAGCTTCTCCACGTGCGGGAGACCCTTCATGCCCAGAGCAAAACCAGAAGCCTGAACCTCCGCTTTCTGCTGGAGGCATATTTTGAATCCTCCGAGGACGCCGGGCTTCCGGAATCGCTTCTGAGCCGCCGCCATTTTTTCTTCTTTTTATCATACCGGCTTCCTCTGGAAAAGCTGAGTTCTCATTTCCGGAGGGTCAGCCAATCCGGAAATGAACTGTACCAGAGCTGCCGTCAGAACATTCTGCCGCGCTTTCCGGATGCCTGCCTCTTTGTCCTCGAAGAACAGGTGATCGTGGGGATCACGCCGAAGCAGTTAACACCGCCTTTTTCTGTAACCGCCTTGTCACAGACCTGTCAGACCCTGCAGCAGCTTGCCGCCGGAACCGGGGAGCGCCAGGTGACGGCTTCCTATCTTCCCCGGAAGCTCAGTCTTGCCGAATGCCGGAAGCTTCGCCCCGTTCTCTTTCCCCTGCTCCATTTCCGGAACAGCTTTCCGGAGGAGGCGGGGCCCGACCTGTCTGTCCTGCTTGACCGCGCGCCCGAACCTGTGAACCAGGTGTTCCCCTATCACTTGCTGAAGGACTCCCCCGACCGCCCTGAGGTATACCGGGAACAGCTTTCCGGCTTCGTGGAGCTGCTCTTCGACTCCTGCGACACAGACGGTATTTTTATGCTTTATCATAATCTGCTGATCCAGATGGACGAGCTCTGCGGCCACATGGCCTCCTTTCCGCAGTCCGGGTTCTTCCAGGGAAGATCCGATTTCTGTGCGTTCCTTCTCAGGTGCTATGATGAAACGCGCCGCTGCCTGTGCAGGGACAACGGAGATATTTACCCGGCCGCCCTTACGCAGGCCATGGAATTTATGAAACAGAACTATTCCAGCAGTTCTCTCACCATCGAGCAGATCGCCTCCGCCGCGTACCTGAGCGCCAGTCGTCTCAGCGTTCTGTTCCGCCAGGAAACCGGCCAGACGGTCAACGATTATCTGACCGATCTGAGAATCTCCCAGGCGATCCGGCTGCTGGAGCACTCCGGTTATAAAATATATGAAATCGCGGAGATGGTGGGGTACAAATCCTCCCAGTATTTCAGCCAGGTCTTCAGCCAGAGGACAGGACATAAACCGCTGTATTTCCGCCGGAAAAAGACATAAAAAAATCCGCCGCGCGGACCATACTCATACCATACTCTTATAAATGACAGGAGGTTCCATGGGAAAAGCCCATTCCAGAATTACACAAAAACTTTTTCGGCGTTTTTGGAAAATGTATACCTGCGTTTTTATCCTGCTGATGCTCCTTATCCTCGGCATATCGGGGTTTTTGCAGTTATACATCACTGACAGGATCATTTCCTCGAATGTATCCGTGATCTGCAGCAGCCTTTCCGGCTACCGTGAAAACATCAGAGAAAAATTCTGGTCCCTGGTCTCCATGGAACAGCTCCGGGATCTGATCGATCGCTTTGAGTCCTCCCCCTCGGAAGAGCTTCTGTCCCGGATCAATCTCTGCCTGGACGCATTCCAGGCGGCGGATTCCGGACTTCTGTATCTCATGCTGCAGGACGAAGAGGAAAATCTTTTCCATTCCATCAGCTACAGTTCCTCCGGTCTGCAGGAATACATAAGCTCCCGGGAGGCATACCGGAATATCCTGAACCGGAATACTTCGCGTCTTTCCCCGGTGCTCCCGGGAAACACGGTATCCCTCACGGCCCCCTTCTGTTACTACCTGGGTACTCAGACCCTGGACGGAAGGAGATTCCTGATAACGCTGTGCTGCGACGCGGAAACGCTGGTGAAGGACATCCTCACGGCAGGCTCCGGGATGGACATGATACAGATTTTCCGACGCGACGGCGAATGCCTGTTTGACTCCCTCTCCGAAAAAACGGAGGCCCTTCCCCCGCGGCAGCTGCGGAATGCTTCCAGACAAAGCGGAAGCTGGCTGGATTCCGGGGGATATCACTGCTACAGAGCCGACGATTCCTCCTCCTTTTACACGGTGGGAACCGTCCGCCTGTCCGCGCTGCTGCGCAATCTGTTCATTCTGATGTTCATCCTCTGCGCCGCCTACATCCTGCCTCTGGCTGCCGTCCTGGCATGGCTCGTTCCCATCAACGACCGCATGCTCCAGCCTGTCCGGGAGCTTTCTGATGAGGTCGCCGGCTTTTCCCTTGGCCAGCCTCCGATCCGGATCTATCACACCGATGATGAAATCGAGGAGCTGAGCCGCTCTTTTCAGAAGATGATGCAGAATATCAACCAGCAGGCAAAAACTCTCTCCCAGAAGGAGCGGGAAAACGCAGTCACCTATTATAAGCTGCTGACCACGCAGCTTGACCCGCATTTCATTTACAACACAATGAATATCATTAATATCCTGGCGCGTCAGCATGCCTTCGAGGACATTATTCTCGTCAACACCGCCCTCACCCGGGTCCTGAGGGAACGCCTGAACACACAGAACACTACCTTCGACGAAATCCGGAACGAGATCCGGACCCTCAGGCAGTATCAGCTTATCATGGACTACCGCTACCTGCATCAGGTACAGGTGGAATATGACGTGGATCCCACCATTGCCGCAAACAGGATCCCGAAGAACATTCTGCAGCCTCTGATCGAAAACGCCTATTATCACGGGCTGACCCGGGACGACGGCACCATCTCCGGAACCATCGGAATCCTGATCTATCCGATGGACGAAGAGATCGTTATCGAGATCAGCGACGACGGAAAGGGCTTTGCCCCGGAGCAGCTCTGCAGAGTGCTGGAACAGCTTCACGGAACGAATCCCGGAAAAAAGGAGGACACGGACGCCCATATCGGAATTGAAAACATCTACCGCAGAATCTGGTATCTGTACCGGGAGAATTTCTCCATGGATATCAGAAGCCGCCAGGGAAACGGAACCACGGTTGTGATCACCCTTCCCCTGGAGCCTCCCCGGTGACAGCGGCGCTACCGGCCTGTCACGCTGTTTTCCAGCCTGATATTTTCATCCATGATCTTCTGGAGTGTCTTTGCGCTGAGCTCCGGATTGTTCCAGCCCAGCAGCTCCCGGCTTACATACTCCTCCGGAAAGTACAAAAGCCGGTCGTTCTCAATGACATCGGCCATTTCCCCGGCCTCCTCCGCCGATTCGATAAAGATTCCTTCCAGGCAGTGACTGGTAAAGCCGTCCCCCGGCGGATATCCCTTCAGGACATTCACCATCTTGATGGCCATATAATAAGGATCCAGGGAAAGCTGGGGGAGACCGTATGCCGCTTTCAGGATCCCGCTCTCAAAATCCTCCGTAAGGGTGCCGGAAAAATCCATGGTCACAAGGCCGACCTCCCTGTTTCCGGCTTCCTGCCGGATGGACCGGCACAGCGCCTCCGGGGCTCCCGCGACCTTACTGCCTGCCAGATAAATGCAGTCCAGCTCCGGATAGGCGGACAGGAGCTCCGCCGCGCTCTCTTCCACATCCTGCGGGGAGGTCAGTCCCCGCACCTCCGTCAGGATCTCCACGTCTCCCGCCTCGTTCACCGCTCTGCGGATCCCCCGCTCCCGAAGCTCGCAGGTGGTATCCCATTTGGGCTCAGAGATGAGCGCAATATGTCTGTATCCTTCCGCGATTGCCTTTTGGGCCAGCTGGTAGGCCCCGTCCTCTTCATTTTCATAAACGTTTCCGATATAGTAGGGCGAAGCCTCGCAGACCTCTCTCACTTCGTCATCCAGGATCCTCCGGAAATATATTCCCCAGTACACCTCCGCGGCCTCGCACATCCGGCAGACCGCCGGGAGCACCTCATCGGTGGAGGGGCACAGCAGGATGCCGTCCATTCCTGCGTCGATCTGATCCTGCACCTCATAAATGACCGTTTCTGTGGCAGAGCCGCGGCTGCCGCCCGCATTTCTGTCAAAGGCCACCCCGGACAGTTTTTCCAGGATTTTAAGATTTTCATGGAGAACATAAAATGTAGAGCCCTCCTCCGTATCCTGAATCGTAAGTCCGACGTGCAGCTTCTCTTCCGGCTCCTTCGCAGCCGCGCAGGCCGGCCGGAGCGCCAGCACAGCCGCAAGACATCCGGCAGCGATATGATATTTTCTTCTCACTCTTCTCATTTCTCCGCTTCCTCTTTCCGCATACCGGGTTCGTGCGCCTTTGCAGTCTTCCGGAAAGCGAGTCTATCTCCCGCATAATTCTTTTTCCTGAGAAATCTTCAACCCTTCAAAAAGCTTCCTGTCCCTGCCGGCAGCTTTTTCTCCGGGCCCTGATTCATCTGATATTCCTCCATATAGTCAGAAAAGTTCGCTGAATGATACTTAATTGTAACACAGGGAAAAGTGATCCGCAAGGAACAGGAGATGTATATTCCCGCAACTTTTCATTTAGTCATTGAATTATATCTGCATTTATGATATAAAATAGTGTAAAGTAAAGAGTAATTACCCGTAAGTTTCCAATGAAAATATGGAGGTCTGTTATGCAAAATACAATTCAGCGCGATGAATACCTGAAAAAACTTATAGACAGGCGCGAAAACGGACTTATAAAGGTGGTTACGGGCATCCGGCGGTGCGGGAAAAGCTTTCTGCTTTTTCGGCTTTTTTATGACTGCCTTATACAAAGCGGTGTTCCCGAGCAACAGATCATCACGATTGCCCTTGACGACGATATCTTTGTGAAGTACCGCGATCCCGATGAACTGTCCGGATATATCCGCGAAAAAATTGTGAACAACAAGATGTATTATATCCTTATAGACGAGGTTCAATATTCCATCACGAAAGAGGAGTTGAAAAATCCCGAAAATATCCGTCTGTATAACGTTCTGAACGGACTGATGCGGCTCCGAAATGTGGATATTTACGTAACCGGAAGCAATTCAAAAATGCTGACAAAAGATGTTCTGACCGCATTTCGCGGCAGGGGCGACGAAGTCAGAGTATACCCTGTCTCATTTAAGGAATATTATGCTTTCACAGGCGGCGACAAATCCGACGCTTACGAAGAATACGCGCTGTACGGCGGTATGCCCCTTGTATTTTTCAAAAAAAGCGATGCGGAAAAAATGACCTATCTGAAGAATCTGTTCACGGAAGTCTATTTCAAAGATATCATAGAACGGTACGATATCGGACTGCCCGATGTACTTGAAGAACTGACAGACGATTTATGTTCTTCCATCGGCTCGCTTACCAATGCCAGCAAAATAAGGAATACGCTGCAGACAGTGAAGAACATACAGGTTTCGGGTACTACAATCGCGAATTATCTGAATTACCTTATCGAATCGTTTATGTTCAGCAACGCAAAAAGATATGATGTAAAGGGAAAAAAATACTTTGAATACCCTTCAAAATATTACTGTACGGACATCGGACTGCGGAATGCCCGCCTGGGGTTCAGGCAGCAGGAAGAAACACATATTATGGAAAATATCATCTATAACGAGCTCCTGTGCCGTGATTATTCGGTCGATGTGGGGGTTGTGGAGATTGTTGAAAGTGTCAGAGGAACAAGAACAAAAAAACAGTGCGAGATTGATTTTGTAGCAAACAGAGGTTCAAAGAAATATTATATTCAATCCGCGCTTGCCATTCATGAACCTTCAAAACTGGAAACAGAACTGCGCCCGCTTAAACATACACACGATTTCTTCAAAAAAATTATTATCAGCAAGACCTCGATGAAGCCCTGGACAGACGACGAAGGCATTCTTCATCTTGGACTTTATGAGTTTCTCCTGAATGAGAATTCACTGGAATTGTGATGACGAAGCGCACTATACGTTCATTGCCCTTGACAGTTTCAGGGCAATCCTTCAAAATAAGGGCATACGCAACAAGCTGGAGGCATGGCTCGCATTCCTCTCTGCAGACGATCCGGAATGGATCGAAAGTAAGCGCTCAATAAAAGAACGGATATACAAAAACTCGCATTTCCTGTACAATAATGCCAGGAAATGCGAGTCTATTTTTTTAACTGCAAAATGCAGGTACAGATTTCGATGCCATAAGGCCATTTGCACGGAGTTTTAAGGCCACCGTCACGGGGTTTTAAGGCCAGTGTTTAC
>CANQUG010000099.1 GCA_947626985.1 uncultured Lachnospiraceae bacterium
TGCGGGGAGTGAGGTGAAAATTATGAGGATTGTGTTTTTGCTGCAGGGAGACGGGATCGACTGGTTTTTCCGGCAGGCATACGAAAAGCTGGAGCCGGAATACCGGGAAGGGCTGGAGATTCAGATTATGGAGACCATGGAGCTGGACGCGGCGGAGCAGCCTGCCAGCTTTCTGGAGTATTTTGGGAATCCGGATTTCTTCTATCTGGATATCCACGGCGGATTGCCGTATTTTCGGCGTTTTGACCCGTTCTGGCGGGAGGTTCTGGGAAAGACGCCCGCCTTTGTGCGCACGGATATCGAGGATGAGAACACGGTGATGCGGAGGTCGGGCAGCATACCGGCACATGTGTATGATCAGATCATGAAATACCGGGATGCGGACGGCGTGGAAAATATGAAGAGCATTCTGCTGTTTCTGCTGCGGGAGTTCGGCGGACGGCCGGAGATCGAAGTACCGCCGGTAAGACTGCCCCGCTGGCACGGCATTTACGGACAGCCGGAGCGTGCGGCGCATCCGTTGAAGGATGTTCCTGCCGCAGGGCAATCCGCTGTCGGGCTGCGAAGCTCCCTCTGTGCTCCTCAGAAATCGGCTGCGGCGGGCGGGAGTGGAGACCTGTCTCTCGCGGAAGGGAGTGCAGCGGATGCCGGGAATGGAGAACTGCCTTTGGCGGATGGAATTGCAGCGGAGGCGGGGAACCGTGTTTTGACCCCTGAGGAGGAGCAGATCTGCCTGAGCCGTATCGCGGAGGAGAAAAAAGAAAAAATCGTGGTGGGTATTTTGATACATTACCACTATATTTTGCAAAAGGACACGGAGCATATCGACGCGCTCATGGAAACAGTGCGCAGATGCGGAGCCGTGCCTTTTGCGGTTTATACCAATATGATGCCTTCGGAGGACGGCTTCGGAGGACTGAAGGACACCATCCGCACCTATCTGAAAAAGGACGGGGAGCCTCTGGCGGACGCGCTGATTGTAACGACGGGCCACTCCCTGACAGCCCTGGCAGCACCCGGGGACGGCAGAGAGTACAGCATGGAGAGCGTGTTTGAGGAACTGGATGTTCCGGTGATACAGGCCATGACCACCTTCTACACCTTTGAGCAGTGGAAGGCTTCCCAGGCGGGGATGGATTCCATGCTGCTGTGCTCCAATGTGTACCAGCCGGAATTTGACGGGCAGATCATCGGCGTTCCTATCGCATGTACAGAGCAGTTCAGGACTCCCTACGGGGTAAAAAACCGGCTGGTGCCCATACCGGAGCGGGTGGAAAAGGCCGCCCGGCTGGCTGTGAACTGGGGCCGTCTGCGCAGGACTCCGGAGAATCGCAAGAGAATCGCTGTCATTCTTCACAATATGCCGCCGCGCGCCGATATGATCGGATGCGCCTACGGGCTGGACACGCCGGAATCCCTTTTCGGGATTTATCAGCTGCTGAAGGAAAAGGGTATTTCTCTGGAATACGAATTTGAAAACGGGCAGCAGATCATCCAAAGGATCATTGAGGGGACCACGAATGACGGGAGATTTTTGTCTGAAGAGGAGATGCTGAAGCGCTGCCAGGCCACGGTGAGCAAGGAACAGTATCTTTCCTGGTTCGGGGAGATGCCGGAGAAAAACCGGAAGGAGCTGGAGCGGGACTGGGGCGCCGCCCCCGGAACCTTCATGGCGGTGGAGGATCAGCTGCTGGTTCCCGGCATTTTAAACGGAAATCTGTTTATCGGACTGCAGCCTCCCAGAGCTTTCGAGGAGAAGGCGGAGGAGGCCTATCATTCCACGGATCTGGTATGCCCTCACCAGTATCTGGCTTTTTACCGCTACCTGGAAAAGGTATTTCAGGCGGACGTGCTGGTGCATCTGGGAACCCACGGAACTCTTGAGTGGCTTCCGGGGAAGGAGATCGGGCTTTCCGGGGAGTGCTATCCGGATCTGGCTCTGGGGGAGATGCCTCATATTTATCCCTATATCATTGATGTTCCGGGTGAAGGCGTTCAGGCGAAGCGGAGGTCCTCCGCTGTGATTCTGGACCACTGTATTCCTTCCATCACCGAAAGCGGAAGTTATGGTGAGCTGGAGGAGCTGGATGAACTGGTGGACGCCTATTATCATGCGAAAACCGCCGATCCCGGAAAAATCAGCTCTCTGGAGCAGGAAATCTGGGAGAGGCTCCACGAGGGAAATTATCATATGGATCTGAATCTGACGGAGGCGGATTACCGGAGCGAACCGGAAAAAGCCATTCAGCGGCTGCATCTCTGGCTTTCCGATATTAAGAGTTCCAGAATCAAGGACGGGCTGCACACTTTCGGAAAAGCGCCGGAGGGGGAGCGTTTCTGGAATCTGGTCCGCCAGCTGGTGAGCGTTTCCAACGGGGAAGTGCCATCTCTTCTGGAAGGCGTGGCGGAGGAAGCCGGGGAGGATCTGGAGGAACTGCTCGCTTATCCGGAACATGTGAGGGAGGACGGAAGGACCAACGCCATGCGTCTGGAGGAACTGGAGGAGATCGGCAGGAGATATATCAGGGTTCTGGCGGAAGAGAAAGAAGAGGCTTTGGCCCAGGAAACGTCTGAAGCTGTGAAATCCTGTCAGGAGCATTCAGGGGCTCTTGGAGCCTGTCTGCGTTTTGTGATGGAGGAAGCCGTACCGCGGCTGGAGCAGGTGACGGATGAACTGAAGTATTTCGGCCTTGCAGTGGACGGCCGGTTCGTGCCGCCGGGGCCTTCCGGTGCTCCCACCCGGGGAAATGCGAGAATCCTGCCCACCGGACGAAATTTTTACACTATCGATCCCACGGCGGTTCCCTCCCGCAGTTCCTGGAAAACAGGGAAGCTGTTGGGAGACCAGCTGCTGCAGAATTATCTCACCCAGGAGGGAAAATATCCAGAGAGTGTGGCTATAGTGGTGTATTCCGGGGAGACTATGAAAACCCGTGGGGATGATATCGCAGAGATCCTCTATCTGTACGGCGTGCGCCCTGTGTGGCTTGACCGGACGGATCGTGTGATCGGTCTGGAGGTCATTCCCCTGGAGGAGCTGGGGCGTCCAAGGATCGACGTGACGCTCCGGATTTCCGGACTTTTCCGGGATACCTTCCCGAATCTCATCGAGCGGATCGAGGACGCTGTAAACCTTGTGGCTTCTCTGGAGGAGTCCGGTGAGGACAACTTTGTGCGCAGGCATATCAATGAGGATCTGGACGAATTTCTCAGTGAAGGAATGCAGCGGGAGCAGGCTTACGAGCGCGCCAGCCTGCGCGTGTTCGGCTGTCCGCCGGGAACCTACGGCGCAGGCGTGGAGATCATGATCAACAGCAGAAAATGGACCGCCCCCGATGATCTGGCGCGGACCTATATGAACTGGAGCAGCCATGGATACAGCAGAAAATTTCACGGGGAAAAGTCGGAGGAGCTTTTTGCCAGACGTCTTGCCAAATGTGAGGTTACGGTGAAAAATATTTCTTCTTTTGAGACGGACATGCTGGACGACGAGGATTTTTACAATTATCACGGCGGACTGATCAGCGCGGTGCGGATGATCTCCGGGAAAAATCCCCGGTCCTACTCCACCAGCGCCGCAGACCCTTCCCATGTAAAAACGAGGGATATTCAGATGGAGACGGCCAGAATCATGCGGGCGCGGATCTGTAATCCCAAATGGCAGGAGGGCATGAAGCGTCACGGCTATAAGGGCGCTCAGGAATTTGCCGCCATGGTGGATATTTTCTTCGGGTGGGACGCCACGGGAGAGGTAGCCCAGGACTGGATGTACGAGGAGATTACGGAAAATTATGTATTGAATGAGGATATGCGCAGGTGGATGGAGGAGGTCAATCCCTTTGCGCTGCACGCCATCAGCGAACGGCTTCTGGAGGCTTCCAGACGCGGGATGTGGGATGCGAAGGAGGAGACGCTTGCTGCGCTGGAGGAGATTTATCTGTCTGTTGACGGGGATATGGAAGAATTGTAAGCACGGAGACCGAAGGAATTCCATGGGAAGGAACCGGCGTCCCTGGGACATGCAAAAGCTGTAAACACGAAGGCGGAAGGAACTCCATGAGAAGGAACTGGCGCTCCTGTGGATATGGAAGAACTGTAAACATGGAGGCCGAAAGAATTCCATGAGAAAGAACTGACGCCCCTGACGATATGGAAAAACTGAAAATACGAACGACGTCGGATACGGGGGACGGTCTCATGATTGATAAACTGCGGGAGCGGATGCAGGGAGGAAATAAATGGAGCAGGAGATACAATACGAAGGGATTCTGGATCTGGATACGGACCGAGTGTATGGTTCGCTGGCAGAGTACATGGAAAAATATGCGGAGAGTCATTCTGCGAAGAGAATATTTGCGGACGAGGCTCCCGGGAAGCGGAAGAATCCGTGTGAATCCGGACTCCGGGAGGAAACCGGCTGTACAGATAACTGCGGTGCAGGTCATGGTAATGCAAATATTTGCAATGCCGATAATGGAGATGCGGGCAGCAGCGCTGCAGAGGACAGTGATACGGCTCACAATAACGCAGAGAAGCGCTGCATCGGGATTCTTCTGCACAGCCAGTGCATACCCACCAGAAACTACGAACCTTACCGTCTGCTGAAAAAAGAACTGGAAAGTCTGGGCATCCGTGTGATCTGTGCCTTTTCCAGCGGAGGCTCTGAGCATAAAAGCTTCAGGCAGGTTGTCAGGGACTGCTTTCAGTCAGAGGGAAGGCTTCTGATCCGGGCCCTTGTGGTGGCTCAGATTCTCCCTGTCACGCCCGAGGAGGGCCGGAGCATTGCAGAGCAGTCTGTTCTGGAATATGAGGCGCTGGGCATTCCGGTTTTTTATCCGGTACAGGCGTTTTATGTGAGCAGAGACGAATGGGAGCGGAAAAATCAGCCGCTGCTGGAGGATATTTCCAACGGTTATACCATTCCGGAAATGTCCGGCATGATCGAGCCGGTGCTGATCAGTACAAGGAACAAAGAAACAGGAGAAACGGAGGTTCTGCCGGAGCAGATTGCCCGTCTGGCTGGAAGGATCGACGGCTGGCTGAAGCTGCAGGAAAAGCCCAACCGGGAGAAAAAGCTGGTGCTTATGCTGCACAACGCCGTGTGCTCCGGGGTGGAGGCTACCATAGGCAAGGCTTATGGGCTGGACGCACTGGAGAGTGTGGCGAGAATCCTGCGGAAACTGCAGGAGGAAGGGTATTCTGTGGGGAATGCCGTGGATGAGGAAGCCGAAAGAGAACCGGGAGAAAAAACCGGTCCGGTGCCGGCGGCAGCCCGTTTATGTAAGACTGAAAATTCGGAACATATTCCGGAAACCGGTGCGGAGCTTCTTGCCCTTCTGCAGGAGAAAAAGGCATTTTCTGATTTCCGCTGGACGGCCGTGGAGGATATTGCGGCAGCAGGAGGCTGTCTGTACCGGATGTCCGATGCGGAGTACGGAAAGTATTATGCGGAACTGCCTGCGGAGCTGTGCGCTGCCATGGAGAAAACCTGGGGGACTCCTCCCGGCGAGGGAATGGTGCTGGACGGTGATCTCATCATTACCGGTCTGCGTTTCGGGAATGTTCTGGTGATGATTCAGCCCAAGCGGGGCTGTTACGGAGCGAAATGTACCGGAGAGGTCTGCAAGATCCTGCACGATCCGCTTTGCCCGCCTCCCCATCAGTACCTTGCGGTTTACCGCTATATTCAGCGGGTGTTTCAGGCGGATGTCTGCGTGGATATCGGGACGGAGGGAAGTGTGGAGTTCCTGCCCGGAAAATCCAATGGCCTGTCCGAAAAATGCTGGCCCAGAGTGATCACGGCGGATACCCCGATGCTTTACCTGTATCATGCCGGCGTGCCCGGGGAAGCTCTGGCGGCCAAGCGCCGGAGCCATGCTCTGACGCTCTCCCATCTTCCGGCGGCCATGCACGGCCTGCATCAGGAGGAAAAGCAGCTGCTGAAAAAAGCGGAGGAATATCTCCGCGCGGCGGAGCAGAAGAACGGTCAGGAGGAGCTTCTTCGCCTGGAACTGGAAAAACGGATTCCGGAGATTCCGGCGGCAAAACGTATCATGGAACACGCGTCGTCCTTCGACCAGGGGATCCGGGAGCTGTCGGACGCCGCCGCCCTTCTGGAGCGCGGGGGAAAGAGCGGAAACCTCCATATATATGGCGAGACTCCCGATGAGGAGGAGATGGCCGCTTACGGCGACGAGGCCGGAGACTGGGATCAGGAAGAGATCCGCATGCGTCTTAAAAGGACGGGTGATTCGGAAACGGCAGGGCTTTTAAAGGCTCTGGACGGCGGTTATGTTCCCCCTTCGGAGAGCGGAATGCCGGATGAGAACGGCCTGGAAATCCTTCCCACCGGACGGAATATGTGCGGGACGAAGGAGAAGGATTTCCCGGGGCGGATTCCCTACCGGAGGGGGATGGCGCTGGCGGACCAGCTGCTGGAGGGATACCGGGAGGACGAGGGCTCTTTCCCGGAAAAGGTGGCTTTGAACATGATTTCTCTGGATATCACCCGCACCGGCGGAGAACAGCTTTCCGAATTTCTCTATCTTCTGGGCGTGCGGCCGGTCTGGGACGAAAAGGAGCGGGTGCGGGGGCTGGAGGCGATTTCGCCCCTGGAGCTTGGCCGTCCCCGCATCGACGCCACGGTCCGGATCAGCGGAGTGCTCCGGGATACCTGGCCAAATGCGGTGAAAATGATGGACGAGGCCGTTCTTCTGGTGTCTTCTCTTTCCGAATCTCCCGAAATCAATTATGTGAGAAAACACATTCTGGAATATCAGGACAGCTACGGGGATGGTCCGGAGCGGGAAAAGACCATCCGGATTTTCGGAGATCCCCCCGGAGGATACGGCACCGGGGTGGATCTGGCGCTGAAGGCCAGCGCATGGCAGGATGAGAAGGATCTGGCGAAATATTTTCTCCAGTCTTCGGCCTTCGCCTATGGAAACGGTCTGGACGGAGAGAAAAAAGTCCGGGCCCTTGCGGACAATATGAAAACCGTTCAGGCCGCTACCGATGTGATGCAGTCCAGACGTCTGGATCTGCTCTCCAGCGATTTTTCTCTGACGGTGCAGGGAGGAATGTCCCTTGCGGCAAAATATATCGGCGGGCAGGAAGTGCGCTGTTATGAGGGGCTGAGCGAGAAAAACAAAGAGGTGCAGACGGAAGCGCTGAAGCCTGCGCTGGACCGGATGATGCGGGAAACCCTTCTGAATCCCTTCTGGCAGGAGGACCGGAAAGGGGAGGGCTATGAGGGAGCGTCCGAGATGATGTGCCGGGTGCAGAATGTGTTTGCGGCCCAGTGTCTCATGGAATGTGTGGAGGATTCCGTGCTGGATTCTCTGACAGAGGCCTATGTGAACAATGAGGAGATGCGCGCGTGGATTGCCGGACAGAATCCCTATGCCGCCGAAGAGATTGCCAGACGGATGCTGGAGCTGGCCCAGAGGGAGAAGTGGCAGCCCGGCGACGGGGTTCTGGAGCGGCTGAAGGAGAATTATCTGGAGATTGAAGGCAATATGGAGGGCAGCCTGGAAAGTCTGGGAGATATTCAGGCCGGTGAGGTGGAGATCATTACCCATCGGGAGCAGGAAGCGTGGCAGGAGAATCTGCGGGATGTGGAGGAATGGATCAGATGAAACGGATGATGAATATTTGTTTGCACTACAGCGACCTGGACCGCTATGAGAGCAGGGAGGACCTGCGCCGCTATTACCGGAGCTTCGGTCTGGACGGTCTGGAGCTTCTGGACAGCGGGACCAAGGATGAAAAAGGCCTGATCGCCCCGGAGGATGTGGTGGGCTTTCACCTTCGCTTTTTTCCCTGCTGGTACTGCCTCTGGTCGGGGGATATCCCTTCGGTCATGGAGGAGTTCGGAAGCTGGGAGGAGGTGGAGAAGCAGTTCGGAGGAAGAGACAGGGAAGCGATTCTGCGCGGCTTCCGGGAAAACCTGGAGTTTGCCCGGAAATTCCGGCCGGAATACGTGGTCTTCCATGTGTCCGACGATCTGCTTGTGGAGGTGGTGAGCAGAAAGCACCGCTACACCGATGAGGAGGTGGCGGATGCGGCGGCCGATCTTCTGAACAGCCTCTTTACGGAGGACGAGGGCTTTGAACTTCTTCTGGAAAATCTGTGGTGGCCGGGTCTTACCATGACCAGACCGGAGATCACGTATCGCCTTCTGGAGAAAGTGAAATATCCCCGCACGGGAATCATGCTGGACACGGGACATCTGATGCACACGAATACCTCCCTCCGCACTCAGGAGGAGGCGGCCGCCTATATCCGTGAGGTTCTTTCCAGGTATGAGGATCGTTCCATAATCCGGGGGATGCATTTTCATCAGACCCTGAGCGGGGCCTTCGTGGAAAAACAGAAAAAACATCCCCCGAAGCTGACCGGAACTTATTTTGAAAAATCCTGCGCCCTGGCCGGGTATCTTCTTCAGGTGGACAGCCATCATCCCTTCACGGGGCCGGCGGCGGAGGAACTGATCCGGTGGATTGACCCCGAATATCTGGTGTATGAGCTGCTGACCACGGACCGGGCGGAGCATGAGAGCTTTATGAAGGAGATTCTGGCGGCCCGCTGACGGTTTTTTCCCGGCCGGACAGACATCTCAGCTGTTTCTCAGAGGTCTCCGGGCAGATATCCCGGACATTCCAGTCTGAAAAGGAGCGCTGGTATCCTCCAGCTCTCTGTAGGTCCGGCAGATCAGGACAACGGCGATGAGAAACGTCAGAAAATCGGACACGGGCATGGAGTACAGTACTCCGTTCAGGCCCCAGAACATGGGAAGGAGCAGGGCAAACCCCACGCCGAATACGATTTCACGCACCATGGACAGCATGGTGGAGGCGGCAGCCTTTCCCATGGCCTGGAGGAAGATGAAACAGGCCTTGTTTATACAGGCAAATATGATCATGCACAGGTAGATGCGGAAGGCCCTCAGGGCAAAATCCGTATAATACGTGCTTTCGTTTGCCGCGCCGAACACGGCGATAAGCTGCTTCGGCAGAAACTCCACGATCATGAGGGCAATGGCTCCCACGGCGGCTTCCGCGATAAGGAGCCGGGAAAAGAGACTTTTTACTCTTTGCTTCAGCCCCGCTCCCATATTGTAGCCGGCAATGGGAATGCAGCCTGCCGCCATGCCGACTACGATGGAGATTACGATCTGGAAGAATTTCATTACGATGCCCACCACTGCCATGGGAATCTGGGCATACTGCTCCTGACCGAACACGGCGTCAAGAGCGCCGTATTTCCGGATCATGTTGTTGATGGCGGCCATGGCTGCCACCAGCGAGATCTGGGACAGAAAACTGGTAATGCCCAGAGTCAGCGCCTTTCTGGCGATCTGCGGATCCATGAGGAAATCGCTTTTGTCCGGAATCACCAGCTTCATATGGAACAGGTACCATGCTGCCAGAACCGCCGTCGCAATCTGACCGATGACGGTGGCCACGGCAGCGCCCATCATTCCCCACCGGAAGACAAAAATGAAGACAGGGTCAAGGATGATATTGATCACCGCTCCCAGCAGAGTGGAAGCCATGGCGAAGGCGGGGGAGCCGTCGGCGCGGATGATGGGATTCATGGCCTGCCCGAACATATAGAAGGGGATGCCCAGAGAGATCCAGAAGAAGTATTCGCTGGAATGCCGGAAGGTTTCCGGATTTACGGTTCCGCCGAACATGGTGATGATCGGGCCTGAGAAGATCAGGTAGATTCCGCAGAGAATCAGACTGCTGACGATCATCATGACTACGGAGTTTCCCACGCTTTTTCTGGCATCCCCGGGATTTTTTCTGCCCAGGCTCAGGCTGACGAAGGCGCAGCAGCCGTCTCCGATCATTACGGCCACTGCCAGAGCGATGACGGTGAGAGGGAATACTACCGTATTGGCGGCGTTGCCGTAGGAACCCAGATAATCGGCGTTGGCGATGAAGATCTGATCCACGATATTATACAGGGCTCCCACCAGAAGTGAAATGATACAGGGGACGGCGTACTGTTTCATAAGCTTTCCCACAGGTTCCGTCCCCAAAAACTGATTTGTGTTTGTTTCCATGTTTCTGCTTCCTTTCGATTTTTCTGCAATAAAATAACGTGCGGCACTCAACTGGATTTACGCATTGAGTGCCACACGTTATTTTTTATTTTACTCGGGGATGTTTTTTTGTCAAAGGTAATTTTGCACAAATTTTTTGCCCGGGATGTGCTCCGTGTTCCGGGCTCATGACCGGGTGAAACAAGCAGTATATTCTTGGATAAATATATGCTTTTTCAGAATCTCGGTATTGTGGTGCAGGGATGGTATCCCTTTGGAGGAAGAGGCTGCACCTCGGAGCTGCTGGGCGATTCTGTCATTTCTGAGATTGCCGGAGCACATGGCGTAACCTCGGCCCAGGTGATTCTGCGATGGAATCTGCAGAAGGGAGTTGTTGTGATTCCCGGTTCAGGGAATCCCGACCATATCCGGGAGAATCTTGATCTGTTTGGTTTTGAGCTGACTGACGAAGAGATGGGCCGGATCAACGGGCTGAACAGGGATGAAAAACATGACTGGTACTGATCGCCAGGATTGTTATGTCGGGAATCCGGAAGGTGAAAATCAGCAGTTTGCAGAAAGCCAGTCTTAGCCGGTGTTCTTCCTGAATATCCATTTTTTCCGCATTTGCAAACAGGAGCCCCATTCCATTTTCCTCCAGCAGGTTCATCATCTCTTGTGATTTACGTCATTTATATAAAATAAATAAATAATATAAATGTTAATTGCAATATATAGTTGACATTTTCCTTTGCCTGGTTTATAATTGCCAGCAGGAGGTGGATGATGAGAAACTTGAAACTCAAATTCAGACGTATCGAGTTGGAAATGTCGCAAACAAAGCTTGCTGAGAAAGTAGGCGTTACCAGACAGACGATAGGGCTGATTGAAGCCGGAGATTATAATCCGTCGCTTAAGCTCTGTATCGCTATCTGCAAGGCTTTGGACACTACGTTAAATGACCTGTTCTGGGAGGATGGTGAAAATGAAAAAAAATAAGAACAATTTGGATGAGAGGCAGGAGCAGACATTACTGCAGATTGAACACAATGGGTGCTGGCTGGCTTTCTGGGGTTTGTTGGCAGCTATAATTATACAGATTATTTTAGGCTTTGATTTCAGGAAGCTTGCGGGGGAATGGATCGTTTTTATGCTGCTTGCATTGTATATAGCGGTTGGATGCATGAAGCAGGGAATATGGGATCGCCGTCTGAAACCTGATATGTCGTCAAACATCACTGTTTCCCTGATAACCGCACTTGTTACAGGAATGCTGGGTTTCGTTTATACGGTCAGAAGATTTCCTGACAAGATATTAGGTTCCATTGCTTCCGGAATTGTATATGCGATCATAGGATTCGTTGTGTGTTTTGCCGCACTGCAGTTTTCTGCACAGCTGTTTAAGAAAAGACAGTCCAAACTGGAAAAAGAACCCTCAGAGAATGAAGAGGAATGATAGGGATCTGTGAATAATATGCTGCGACAGATTGTTTTCAGAGATGTGAGAGGGTCAGATATCATCCGGCTGAAGACAGAAAAATTACCCGCCTGATTATGGGAAAATATGAGAGGGACTGTCTGCCCGACAGCCCCTCTGAACTTCCTTCTCACAAACTGATCTGCAGTCCGATTTTGATCCGGTAAACTGCGTTTTTCTTTTTGGGTTCCGTGTTTTATTTTTCTGTGATTTTGGATTCCATGGAATTTTCCCGTAATAAGCGTTCCAATTCCTGTATTTTTTTCTCTGCTTCCCGCAGTTTGTGTTCGGATGCTATGCGCATCTGAAGCTCTTTTTCTGCTTCCTGCAGTTTGCGTTCAGATGCTATACGCATCTGATGTTCTTCTTCTGCCCTTCTCTGTGCTTCCAGTCTTAGCCGGCGTTCTTCCTGAATATCCATTTTTTCTGCGTTTGCAAACAGGATTCCCATTCCGTTTTCCTCCAGCAGGTTCATCATCTCCTGTGCTTTGTTTACTTCGAGGTT
>CANQUG010000100.1 GCA_947626985.1 uncultured Lachnospiraceae bacterium
GCGACACAATCCCCGACAGGCAGAGCCCCGCAATGGCATTCTCAAATTCGGAAACCCGCCCGCCTTTCTTAATCAGTTTATATTAGAATCGGGTAAATCTGGTCAATCAGAAAAAATACTTGCATTTTAGGAATCAGTATGATAGAATAATTTTCGTTCAAAATGGTAAGCCGGCGTGTCGGAATGGCAGACGAGGCAGACTCAAAATCTGTTGTGGGCAACCACGTGCGGGTTCAAGTCCCGCCGCCGGCATTTTTTACAAATGATAAAAATACGAGAGTGCTTGAAATCCATGATTTTCTGGACTTCCGGCACTCTCGTTTTTTGTATGAATGTAAAGGTTTTGATATTTTTTGCTGCCTTTTTGCTGCCCCAATTTTCAGCCATACCGCAGTATTCCATCGAATCATTGTATTTCAGATACTTATAAAACGAAATTCTCTACATCAGAAAAGACGATACATCTTTTCCGTCTCAGACTTTTCCCAGCTTTCATCCAGCCATTCTTTCAGCTGCTCCACTTTTGCCAGGGCATCCCGCCTTCCGATTTCATACACTCCCTGAATAATGTTCAGATCATTCTCCATTCTGCCGATTTTAAGTTCTTCACTGGGACGAATCACAAAAATCTCCCCGGCGTTTTCCAGACGCTCAATTTCCGCGAGAGTACGGTTATACACCACATGTCTCTGGGATAATGCCTGAACAAACAGCGGGTACCGGCTGTAAAACACACGGGCCATTTCTGTCTTTTCCGGCTTCTTTTTATAACCTTTATGTCTGGTGAGGACCACCACTGTTCTGGGATACCCCATCTTTCGGAAAGCAGTTACCGGAATACTGTCCGTGCATCCGCCGTCCAGCAGCTTTTTGCCCTGAAAATGTACTACCCGCGAAACATATGGCATGGAGGCCGAAGCCCGAAGAAGGTCCACCTGTCCCAGCATATCGGTCACATGGAGATATTCCGGCTTTCCTGTCTCCAGATTGCTGCATCCCACGTAAAAATCCGTGCCCGATTTGTAAAACGCCTCATAATCATAAGGGTCCAGTCTCTCAGGAATATCATGATAACAAAACTGTCGTCCCACAATATCGCCGGTTCGGAGCAGACTCTGAAAGCTCATAAACCGCCAATCGTTCCTGTACTTTTTATAGTACCGGATACTCCTTCCCCTCTGCCCGGAGACAAAAGAGCAGCCGTGAAGGGCTCCTGCCGATACCCCCAGCACCCCGTCAAAATGCAGCCTGTTTTCCGCAAACACATCCAGCACGCCCGCCGTATAAATTCCCCGCATGGCGCCGCCTTCCAGAACAAGACCTGTTCTGTTTTCCTGTCCCATTTACAATCCCTCTTTCCCGCCTGCTTCCTCCGTTCTCAGAAACTGTCCGCAGGCATATCATTTTTCTCTATTCCTCATATAGAATCACAGTCATTTGCCGGGCACCGGCTCCTTATCTCCTCATAAATCCCCGCCAAAGAAACTCCGCTCTTTTCCGCCAGCTCCGCCGCGCTCCCATATTCAGGATAATACCGTTTCTCCCCGTCAGGAAGGGTGCAGACCTTCACTTTTGCATCGCCGTAGGCTGTGCTCACTGTCACAAACGCTCTTGGCAGAACATGACGTTCCAGTTCCATCCGCCGGATCCCTATGGTAGTGGTTTCCCTGAATATGATATTCTCCAGTTCAGGAACCGATTCCTCATCACAGATAACATTCAGCTGGTACCCCGGACGATTTTTTTTCATAAAAACAGGCGTATAATGCACATCCCTGGCGCCGGCTGCAAGAAGCCGTTCCATCACATACCCCAGCTGTTCTCCGGTACTGTCGTCGATATTGGTCTCCAGACGGTAAATCCTGTCCCGGTTTTGCGGACTATCCTGCTGCTCTTCGCCTGTCTCCCCGCGCTTTCCCTGCAGCGGACAGTTTTCGCTGCCCGCCTGTTCTCTCTGCACTCTGCTTTCCGTATCTTTCTCCGGCTGGCAGCTGACGTTCTCCTTCACAGACGTCCTCTCTTCCGTCACAGGAGAGATCAGCATGGCCCGCAGAAGGCTGGGCCGCTCATATTTTCTCTTTCCGGCTCCCAGACCGACCTTTTTTATGATAAAACGTTCCGGAAGCTTTCCGCCGGTACGGATGGCAGCCGCAATCGCAGCGCCTGTGGGCGTCACCAGTTCGCCGAACGTATCTGTCATATGAAGAGGAAGCCCGTGGGCGCTGACAATATTCACCACTGCCGGCACCGGCACCGGAATGATTCCATGCTGGCACCGCACCTGCCCTTTTCCCTCGGAAATTTCCGGGATGATCACATCCGTAATTCCCAGTGACTGGAAGCAGACCGCAGCCGCCACGATATCCACGATGGAATCCACGGCTCCCACCTCATGAAAATGCACCTCTTCCAATGATACGCCATGGGCTTTCGCTTCGGCCTCTCCCAGAATTCTGAATATCTTCACCGCAAGTTTCTGTGCTTCCGGATGCATTCTCGTTTTTTCTATAATATCGATGATCTCTCTCAGCCCACGATGTTCATGGGTATGTACATGATCATGAGGATGCCCATGCCCATGTTCATGCACACCCCCATCTCCGTGACTATGTTCATGCACATGCATAATCACATCCCCGTGATCATGTCCATGGCCATCCAAAGCCACATGTCCATGCTCATCCGCATCACCATGACTATGTCCATGCTCATCCACATCGCCATGATTATGCTCATGCTCATCTACATCGCCATGACTATGATCATGCACTTCCATGGCTGCATCTCCATGACTATGTCTATGCACTTCCACATCTCCATGACTATGCTCATGCACTTCCATGGCTGCATCTCCATGTCCGTGCTCATGTCCATGCAAAGTCCCATCTCCATGGCCCTGCTCATGCCCGCACCCTTCCTCATAACCCTTCCCATGAAGATACTCCATATCATGATCATGATTCTCATGCGCCGCATCCAGCTTCACCGAAAAATCACAGGCATCCAGCCCGGACTTCTTCACCCTCTTAATCTCTATATCAAACCCTTCCACAGGAAGGCTTTTCAGCACTCTCTCCAGTTCCTCACGGTCAGCGCCCAGATCCAGCAGAGCCGCCACAGTCATATCTCCGCTGATACCGGATCCGCATTCCAGATACAATGTTTTTCCCATTTCTTCTCTCCTCAATCCAGTTTTCTGCATCCCATACGATTAATCTGCGTGGCAATATAACCTGCCCCGTATCCGTTATCAATATTCACTACCGCGATCCCGTTGGCGCAGGAATTGATCATGGTCAGCAAAGCGGAAAGCCCGTTCATGCTGGCTCCGTACCCCACGGAGGTAGGCACCGCAATCACCGGTTTATCCACAAGTCCTCCCAGAACGCTGGCCAGCGCGCCCTCCATTCCCGCCACGGCCACCACGCAGTTGGCGCTCTGAATATCATCCAGCCTGGACAGCAGCCTGTGAATCCCGCTCACCCCCACGTCAAAGATGCGCGTGACATGAGAGCCGAAATATTCCGCTACCTGAGCGGCCTCCTCCGCCACCGGAATATCCGCCGTTCCCGCAGTACACACCGCAATATTTCCGATCCGCTCCTTATCCGGTTTCTCTATCTTGATAATATGACAGATTTCCTCGTACACTGTCTGAGGAAACAGCTCCTTCACCAGCTCGTACTGATGGCGGGACGCCCTGGTGCCCAGAACTTCCCCGTTATCCTCATACAGTCTCTGAAAAATCTTCACAAAATGTTCATCCGCTTTGCCGCTGCAGTAAATCACCTCAGGAAATCCGCTGCGGATTTCCCGGTGGGAATCCAGCTTCGCATATTCCATTTCTTCAAAGGGCTGTTTCCGAAAATAATGCTCCGCTTCTTCCAAAGTCATTTCATTATTCTTAAATTTCATCAAAATTTCTCTGGCTTCCATGAGCGCTCCCTCCGCAATTATTCCTCATAACCGAACAGTACCAGTCCGCCTTTTTTTTCATATCCCGTGTCCCACAGTTCCTTCAGGGACAGCCACTCCGACTCCCCGAAGGTCACGGCCCTCACATAAAACACCTCGTCCCAGACCTGGTACCCGGTCAGCATGAACCAGTGCCACACATAATCGTCCAGACAGGGATTCCGATGCCTCAGAAGAAGCATGGGAATGGGATATCCGGCGTCGATCTGCTCCGTCACCCTGGCCTCCGCCTCCTCATAAGGACGGTCTCCATCAAAAGGGGTCATCTTCAGCTTCCTCTCCCCCACCGTCTCCAGATATTCTCCAAACCCGTCCATAAACAGCTGGAGCGTATCGATCCCCGTTATCCTCGGGTGCAGGTAAGGCTTCATGATCCCCCCGAAATTCACGTAATCCTCCCTGGTAATCTTCTCTGTTCCATAAGGATACAGATGGGTTTTCCCTCTGTATTTGGCAAAATAAATACAGCTCTCACAGGCAGTGGCCGCTCCGCATCCGCCCTCTCTCATCATAAGCTCGGAATACCATTCCTGACTTCCCCCGTATGCCTTCCCTATGCGAAAATATTCCAGATCTTTTTTCATCCGTACATGATCTCCCTTCCTCCCGTTGTGTGTATCGGAACTCTGCCCTTCTCAGCTTACCGTCACAAAAGCCGCCTGGGGAATTTCCGCCTCACACAGCTTTTCTCCCAGCTTTCCGGTATCCGGATCCCTGGGACAAAGAACCACTTTTCCTCCTGCCTGATTCGCGATCAGCAAAAATCCGCCGTCGGGAGTGATGCAGAAATTCCGCGGCTCCCGCCCCCAGGACGTATGATATTCCACCGTCCGGTCAGGCAGTCCTTCCTCAGAAATATGAAAAACGGTTATACCATCCATTCCCCGATTGGACACATAGAGAAACCTCTCATCCCCGGACAGATGAATATCCGCCGCAAGATTTTCCCCCTGAAAATCCTCCGGAAGAGCGCTCACGTCCAGCACCTTATCATATATATGTTCTCCCTCCCGGGCACGGAAGGCAAACACCCTCGAACCCAGTTCCGTCACTGCATAAAGCCATTTTTCATCCCTCGTAAACACAAAATGCCTGGGACCTTCCCCCGAAGGAAACCGGATCTGCTTCTCCTCCCCTGCGGGAATAAGCTTTCCGTTCTCAAGGATTTCATAGCAGAAAATCCGGTCCAGCCCCAGATCCGCGCAGTAAAGATACCTGCCGTCCCCGGACGCCGCCGTGGAATGTACATTAGGCCCCTCCTGACGCAGAGGATTCACGCCGCTCCCCCGGTGCTGGACAAAATCACAGACGAGGCCCGCCTTACCATCCCCGCTGAGCTCACACACCAGCAGGCTTCCGCTGGAATAATTGGCGGCAGAGAGATGCTTCCCGTCCGGCCAGAGAGCCAGATGGCACATGGAGGTTCCCTCCGTCCTGATCTTATTCAGGAAAGTCAGCTCCCCGGTCTTTTTATCTATGGAAAAAGCGGTAATCCCGCCGCAGTCGTCCCGCTCGCTCACCGCATAGAGATATCCGTCTCTGATGGCCAGAAAGGAGGGATTGTCGCTCACCTCGGGATAGGCTTTGATCTTTTTCAAAGTCTTTTTTTCCGTATCCAGTTCCAGGAGATAAATCCCCTCGCCCTTTCCTTCCCCCATATAGGTCCCCGCATAAACATGATAAACCATCTGATCTTTACCCTCCCTGCTTCTCATAGAACTCGTGCTCTTTTCATATCACTCTCTTTTCAATAAATTACATTATGGCCGTTTTTTCCCCAGATGTCAATGAGAGGATACTTCCGCTCCTCCGCAATCTGCCGGGACATGACCCACCGGTTGAAGAGTCAATGAAAAGATACTTCTGTGGCCCGCCGATGACGAATCAATGAGAAGCTGCTTCCGCTCCTCCAAGCGTCTTCTCCGGAAATTCTCCTCCCGGCAAAGTGACAGTGAAAGTAACCGTATTATGTTCACTGTCCGCCGCAATCGTTCCCCCATGAAGAGTCACGATTTCCTTCGCTATAGCCAGCCCCAGCCCGGCGCCTCCCGTATTGGAGCTCCTCCCCTCATCCAGACGGCTGAATTTTTCAAAAACAGTATTCAGCTTTTCCCGGGGCACGGTCTTTCCCGCATTGGTAAAGGAAATCACCACCGAATCCTTCCGTTCCTCAGCGGCGACGAGTATTTCTGTATTGGGAAAACTGTAGGCAGCCGCATTTTTCAGAACATTGAGAAACACTCTGGCCAGTTTGTCAGGGTCCCCGTAAACCGTCAGATTTTCATCCGCCTCCAGCCGGACGGTATTGCCCCGCTCCGCCAGAACAGGCGAAATCTCATCGGTCACCTGCACCAGCATATAATACAGATCCACCACACTCCTGCTGATGGTGATCTGCTGGAGATGGTACCGCGTAATCTCAAAAAATTCATCGATCATCTTCTCCAGCCGATAAGCCTTGTCCAGAGTAATTCCCACATATTTTGCCATCTGCTCCCGCGGCATGTCCGGAGCCTCCGCCAGAAGATTCAGATATCCGATCACCGAGGTGAGCGGAGTCCGGATATCATGGGCCAGATACACGATAAGATCATTTTTCCTCTGCTCCGCCAGCTGCACATCCAGGGCGCGTTTTTTCAGCTCCGTCTGAACCTCTCTCAGCTGCTGCTCCGTCGCCCTCATCTCCGGAGGAAAGCGGATCTCCTGATCCTCTGACAGCAGAGCGTCGATCCCTTCATTCACCAGATCCAGATATTTTTCAAACCAGTTCATGATGGTCCGCAGCAAAAGGAAGAACACGACGGCAATAGCCGCGGTCCAGAGAAAGGAGGAATGATTCTGAAACATGTTGTGATAAAGCATAAAAGCAGCCCAGTAATCCATTCCCAGAATCTGCTGAAATTTCAGCACCAGCCAGTCTCCCCCGTTTCCCTGCCACACCAGCTTGTAGAAAATAAAAACAATGGCAAGAGCGGCGCCGCCGATCCCGATCAGCCGGAGATACAGCCCGGATTTCAGTTTTGAATAATCATATTTTCTTTTTTTACGCTTACGTTTCAATTTTATACCCTACTCCCCATATGGTCCTGATATATTTCGGATTTTCAATGGTATCCTTCATTTTTTCCCGCAGGTGACGGATGTGAACCGTGATGGTATTATTGCTTTTGCTGTAATACTCATCCTGCCAGATTTCATGAAACAGCTCCTCCGCGCTGACCACGCACCCTCTCCGCTCCAGCAGAATGCGGAGAATGGAAAATTCCGTAGGAGTCAGGGACAGAGGACTGTCGTCCAGAAAACACTCGTGTGTCTTCACATTTATAGTCAGTCCGGAATGAACGATCAGATCCCCTGCTCCGCTCTCCAGATAAGCCGGATTATATCTCTTATACCTGCGGAGCTGTGCCTTCACCCTGGCCACCAGCTCCAGCGGCCGGAAAGGCTTCGTAATATAATCGTCCGCCCCGAAGGTGAGCCCCGTAATCTTATCCGTCTCCCCGTCCCTGGCGGTCAGCATGATCACCGGATACGTGTATTGCTCCCGTATCCTCTGGCACAGGTCAAAGCCGCTGATATCCGGCATCATGACGTCCAGAACAGCCAGATCCAGCTCCGTGCTCCGGATACATTCCAGCGCCTCCCCGGCTGTATAAAATTTATACACCACATAGTTTTCGTTTTTCAGATACACTTCAATGAGATCGGCGATCTCCTTCTCATCATCCACAATGAGTATTTTATCGGACATTCTGTATCCTCCCCGTTTAGTCTGTATGCCTGCTTCCCCGATCCCTTCCCCTGAAATAAGACATTTTCCTAAAAATATCCTTCACCGGGAAACAGTTTCAGTATATCATCTGAAGCCTGCAATGACAAATTTTTTTACAATCTGCAGAAACTTTTAAGTTTTGTCAATAGTTTTGCGCAGAAACTTTTCAGAAATGCCGGAAATACCATAACGCTCCCATAAAAAACGCCGGCAGGAACACAGCGTCCTGCCGGCAGCACTCATTGATAGAAATATCCTTACAGTCAAAAAGCCCCTCACGGGACCTTTGGCAAAAGAATCTTACTATATGACAGAGAAAAGCCATCCCGAACACAGTCGGAAATGGCTCCGGTAATTTCATTCCGTTCAGGAACCTACAGGCGGTAATACCACAGAGAAAATACCAGCAGAATCGCAAGTCCCGCAATATTATACAAAGTAAAGGTCAGCAGATATCTGCCCTTCTCGGCATGTTCGCTTACGGCGTACTGTTTGTAGGAAATCAGGCTGGCCATGGAAGCGATCAGCGTTCCCAGTCCTCCCACATTGGTTCCCACCAGAAGACCCGCAAAATTTTTCGTAAAACCGGATAACAGCAGAGCCGCCGGCACATTGCTGAGAAACTGGCTGAACAGCACGGACACCGGGATCTCCCTTCCGTTCAGAATCTGAGCCAGGACCGTGCTGACCGCGGGAATGCGTCCGATATTTCCCACAAAAACGAAAAATCCCACAAATGTCAGGAGCAGCGCGTAATCCACCTGCATCAGCAGACGCCATCTGCGGATCAGACATACCGCCACAACCGTAATGGTAATAGCCGGAATCCAGGAAATGACACGGAACACCACCAGAAGATTCAGAACAAACAGAATGCTGTAGATATCCGTCTCCTTTCTGGGCAGCGCCCCGCTCACATGACTTTCCTCCATCCGCACCGCTTCATCCGGCAGGAGAAAGGTCACAGCCATCAGAAGGAGCAGAGAAACCGCGGCGAGGGGCAGCATGGTCCTGAAAAAGGCCGCTGCGGACATGCCGGACACGGAGAACAGATAAAGATTCTGGGGATTTCCGATAGGCGTCAGCATGCTTCCCAGGTTCGCCGCCATGGTCTGGAGAACCACCACCCGTATGGTCAGCTTTTCCTGTCCGCACCGCTTCAGAGCCAGAATCCCGAAGGGGACGAAGGTGATGAGAGCCACGTCATTCGTCATGATCATGCTCAAAAAGAAGCAGATGAGAATCAGCGTTCTGCACATGCTGCGGACGCTCCTCACTCTGCCGAAGATTTTTACGATGAGCAGGTCCAGCAGTCCGATGCTCTGATACCCTTTTACCAGAAGCATCAGGCAGAACAGCAGCGCCAGCACCCGCATGTCAATGTAGTCCAGATATTTTCTGTCCGGACGAATGAAAAAGGATGATACGATGCCCAGAATCAACGCAATGCTCAACACTTTTTCCTTTTTCAGATAATCAAACATTTCCAATAACCTCTTTTCCCCGCAATTCGGCGCCGTCAGTCATCCGGCGCCAGTTTTTTAATATATCACACTGTCCCCCCTGCTTCAAGATAAAATCCGGAGAAAAAAGCGGCAGAATCGGACCTGATTTGCAACAATATGCAGAACGTCATGCGCGACAGAATAAGTCTGCACTGCCGGACACAGAACAGGCGGTTATCTGGCGCATGTTCGATTAATGCCTGTTTTTTTATCCGCCCGATTCTCAGAATTTCCTATAAAGCAAAAAGGGACGCGGCTTTCCTTAAAAGTCACGTCCTGTTTTCCCCCGGAAGGGGATCCCATTCATTCAGGCCGAGATTCTGCCGGAACCTGGCTTCGTCCAGAGACATCCGTTCAGGATCCTCCGCCAGGTATTCCATCAGCTCATCGACGCCTTCCCTGTTCACGTTGTTTACATGGAAGATCCGAAGACAGCCCGCATTGATCATCCACTGCTCCACCATGGGAATATTGGCATAGGGGGAATCCGTCTTTGTGATAATGCCGATCAGCGGGCGAAGAATAAAGGAACGGAGGCAGGGGCTGAACAGATTATAGGGCTCGTCCGCCGCCTGTACGATGGCCACCACATCGGCCTCAAAGGAAAAGCAGGCCAGCCCCACGCTGAAGCGCTTGGATTCCGCGTACTCTCCGGGAGTATCGATGACCTCCTCGTCCGTATTGGTATACTGGGTCTTTACGTAGTGAAGCTCCTCCCCCTTCAGCACCTGCGTCAGAGAGGTCTTTCCGGCTTCGCTTCTTCCCATAAGAAACAGCTTTTTCATATGATCGCCCGCCCTTCCTAGCTTTTATGAATCTCGCAGGTCCGAAAGCCCAGATCCTCCCGAAAAGAGCGTACCACTTCCTCCACGGCAGTCTGTACCTGCATCAGTCCCCCGGTAATGATCAGAGAACCGCAGAAACGATCCATGAATCCGATCTCAATATGGGCGCTTTTCATGGCAATGTCCGCAGCGGCCACCACCGCCTCCCAGGGAGTGAACCGCAGCAGACCGATAGCCTCCCCCGTATGATCCTCCCCCTCATGAACGCCGATGTGAAGGCTGAGGTTCTGATACACACAGGTCTGGGAAGACCCGATCACATGAGCCATGCACAATTCCCTGGCGGGAACCCTCACACGGGTCATGCGCAGCTTTTTTCCCTTCAGGTGTTCATAGTCGTCATGAAAGATCTTTTCCAGCAATTGTTCCTTCGTTATATTGGCCATGACCGCACTTCCTATCTCTTCGTTATATCGCAGACCACATACCCCATGGTATCGCGGAAAAAGTCCACAACCTCCGTCAGCGCGGACAGCACATCGGAAATCTCCCCGGTGATGATCAGCGTTCCCGTAAACCGGTCCGCAAACCCCAGGTAGACATTTCCGCTTTTTACCGCGATATCCGACGCGATCACAGCGGACTCCGGCGGGGTCATATTCATAATTCCAATGGCGGAAGAACGATAATCCACCTGCGGATTCAGTCCCAGCTTCTGATATACGATGGGAGCCGGACCGCCCATGACATGCGCAAAGGTGATTTCCTTGCCGGCTACGGTTTCCTGCACGATTCTGATCTGTTCTTCATGGTTATCTGACATTTTCCCAGGTCCTTTCTCCTGCTGACAGGCAAATCATACTATGATGCACGGATTGCTCTGCGCTTTGCGCTCCCGCAATCCCTGGCATCATCATACTATTTTGAAATTTTGATGTCAAGCGTACGTTTTCAGTTTTGGCCCTTATAAAAACTCCACTCTTCCATCTTCAATGTGATAAATGGCTCCCAGGACCTTCAGCCCGTTTTTCTCCTCCTGTCTGATATTCAGGCTTTCTTCTATGACGGCGATGCTTCTGCGGATATTCAGACAACTCGCTTTATAGGAATCGGTCTCGTCCTGTATGGCCAGCCGTATCTCATCGGTGATAAATTTTATGTATCCTTCCGGGTCATGATTGATTGCCGCGTCAACAGCTCCGCAGTGCGTGTGCCCCAGAACTACTGCCAACCTGCATCCAAGGTGCTGCGCGGCGTATTCTATGCTTCCAAGCTGATGGCTGTCCATCACGTTTCCGGCAACCCGGATAACAAAGAGTTCTCCGATCCCTGCCATAAAGATGCTTTCCGGTATGACCCTGGAATCCGAACAGGTCACGATGACCGCATAGGGATTCTGCCCTTCCTTCCAGGTTTTTTCCCGTATGGCAGGGGAAATATCTCCGCTGTTATAACCGGCGTTTATGTATCGTTCATTTCCCTCTTTTAATCTCGCAAGGGCATCGTTCGCTGAAATTCCCGTAGTATTGTGCATAACTGTATTCTCCTTTGTGTCGTAATCCTCGGCCCGGCGCCGTAAATCTGTCTGCCGTCAGGTATTTGACCGCTGCTGCACAGTCCAATACCGCTGCATTGTTTGACTACTGCCGCGCAATTTGTCTGCTGCTGCACAGTCTGCGCTGCAGCAGCGGTATCGGCCTGGCCGGCCGATACCGCGCCGTCTGTAAAATTATTCATATGTTCCCGCAGTTTTTGATACAACTTCTCACTTATCCGTATCCCGCTTTCCTTCAACCGTTCTATACATCCTTCTACATCTTCTCTCGTCAACATCCCTTCATCAAATGCCTGTGTCAGCATCCCAATGGTACCGGTGAT
>CANQUG010000101.1 GCA_947626985.1 uncultured Lachnospiraceae bacterium
AGATTAAGAGAGTGACAGATAAGTGAGCGGATAAATAGGCAGATTAAGCGAGCGGACAAAAAGGCGGATAGGACAAATATAGATAAATGAACGGGAAAGGAATCGGCTATGAAAGACGGATTTGTCAGGGTTGCGGCCTGTACCCCCAATGTACGGGTGGCGGATTGTGAATATAATGCAAATGAGATCATCCGTATGGTGCGGGAGGCGGGAGAAAACGGCGCGAAGGTGATTGTTATGCCGGAACTGTCCATTACCTCGTACACATGCGGGGACCTTTTCTGGCAGGAGCTTCTTCTGGAGGAGGCCAGAGAGCAGCTGCTGCGCATTGCCGGGGAGACGGAGATGGTGGATGCGCTGATTTTTGTGGGCCTGCCTCTGGAATATAAGGGAAAGCTTTATAACGTGGCGGCGGCCATCAACAGAGGAGAGATTTTGGGGTTCGTTCCCAAGAGGTATATTCCCAATTATAACGAATTTTATGAAGGAAGATATTTTACCTCCGGCAAAGATGTGGACGGGCTTGTCCGTCTGAAAAATGATGAGGATGAAGACTGGGAAGGGGAGGAGACCGGGCAGGACAAGGAGAGTCTGCAGCGGGAAACTCTGGATATTCCGGATTTTCTGGGAACCGGAGAGTCCGGTGGGGAGAAGGACCGGACTCTGATTGGAAAAGGGAGATGGGTCCGCTATCAGCCGGGAAAGGAGAAGTGGATCCGGATCGGCGCTTATCATGGCGAGGAGGAATACGATGAGGAGGGGGAGGAGGATGACGGAGATCCCTTCCGGGAGGAACTGAATTATGAGGCGCCCATTTCGGATCACATGCTCTTTACCTGCACATCCATGCCGAAACTGAAGATTGCCGCGGAGATCTGTGAGGATCTGTGGGTTCCCGATCCTCCCAGTGTGTGTCATGCTCTGCATGGAGCCAACCTGATCGTAAATCTGTCCGCCAGCGATGAGGTGATCGCCAAGGACGCTTACCGCAGAAATCTGGTGATGAGTCAGTCCGCCCGTCTGGTGTGCGGTTATATTTATGCCACTGCGGGGGAAGGGGAATCTACCCAGGATGTGGTTTACGGCGGACAGAATTTTATCGCCGAGAATGGAACCATTCTGAAGGAAAGTCCCCGCTTTGTAAATGGAGTGATTTATGATGAGGTGGATATTTATCGTCTGGAAAATGAGCGGAGGCGGATGAATACCTTTCAGCCTGTTCCTGATAACGAGGAGGGGGATCGTCCGGTATATTATCAGGAGGTCGATTTCCGGCTGGAGCAGTCGGAAGCGGCTCTTTCCCGGCGCATTTCCTCCCGGCCTTTTGTTCCCGGAAGGAAGGAGGAGCGGGATCATCGCTGCGAGGAGATTCTCAGCATTCAGGCGATGGGACTGAAAAAACGTCTGGCTCATATAGGCTGCAGAAGTGCGGTGATCGGGCTGTCGGGAGGGCTGGATTCCACGCTTGCTCTTCTGGTGACGGTGAGGGCTTTCGATGCTCTGAGTATTCCCAGAAGCTGTATTACAGCCGTGACCATGCCCTGCTTCGGCACGACCGACCGGACTTATAATAATGCCTGTACCCTCAGCCGTCAGCTGGGGACTTCGCTGAAGGAGGTCAATATCAGGGAGGCGGTGAATATTCATTTCCGTGATATCGGGCATGACTCCGGCATACAGGATGTGACCTACGAAAACAGTCAGGCGCGGGAGCGGACGCAGATTCTTATGGATATTGCCAATCAGACCGGGGGCATTGTGATCGGTACCGGTGATTTGTCAGAGCTGGCCCTGGGGTGGGCGACCTATAACGGGGACCATATGTCCATGTACGGGGTGAACAGTTCTGTGCCCAAAACTCTGGTGCGTCATCTGGTGCGCTATTATGCGGATACCTGTACGGATCAGAAACTGGCGAAGGTTCTTCTGGATATTCTGGATACTCCGGTGAGTCCGGAGCTTCTTCCGCCTAAGGACGGGGTGATTTCTCAGAGAACTGAGGATCTGGTGGGGCCCTATGAGCTGCATGATTTCTTTTTGTATTATATGCTGCGCTGGACGTTTCCGCCCAGGAAGATTTATCGGATGGCAAAGTGCGCTTTTGCGGGGGAATATGATAATGGGACGATTTTGAAATGGCTGAAGATTTTTTATCGGAGATTTTTTACGCAGCAGTTTAAGCGGTCCTGTCTGCCTGACGGGCCAAAGGTGGGAAGTGTGGCCGTTTCTCCTAGGGGGGATCTGCGTATGCCCAGCGATGCCAGTATGAATTTGTGGATGCGGCAGGTGGAGGCGCTGGACGCGGAGGAGTGAAAGAAACGAACGTACGCCATCCCTGCGGGGAAAAAGAAACGAACGAATAAGCAAACGTACGCCGCCTTGGCGGGGGGAAACGAATGAGCAAACGTACGCCGCCTTGGCGGGGGAAATGAATAGGCAAACGTACGCCGCCCTTGCGGGGGAGGGGACGTATGCTGTTTCGGGGCCTAAGAAACACTAAGCCTTCGTCTTTTTGCTAAAAGCATGCAGGAAAATGATGAACTCGCAGGCTCAGACAGCATCATTTTCCTGCATAACGCAAAAAGCCGAAGGCTAAGTGTTTCTAAGACCCCTGCAAAGGCATACGTCCCCTCCCCCGCAAGGGCGGCTGTGAATCATAAGAGGGTACATTCCCCGCCCCTTGGGGCGTACAAACTAATACCGAGCATAGCGAGGTTGAGGTGAATACCCCACTCCTGCTTTGCAGGAGGCAAACGCCCTTGTGGCGTTTGAGTGCTTGCAACAGGGAAGTTTATTCCTGAAGGAGGGAACTCTTTCCACGCAGGGGTATGGAGAAAGCCGGAAGGGGCATGGCAGCAGTGGAAATGCTGCCTTTTTTCGGCAGGGGGAATTCCGGAGTGCGGTGCAGCTGGGGTTATCGGCGGGCTTTTTCCAGGGCGCCTTCGATTGCTTCCAGTAAAAGCATGGAGGTGTATTTCTGGTCGCCTGAATATTGTACGGAGTCCAGTGACTGGGAGGAGTAGATCTGCCCGGCCAGGGATTCCAGTGCGGGCTCCATAAGGGGAAACATGGCTGCCGTGGCCTCGCTGAGATTCACAAGCTCTATGGATTTGATCCGGTCTTCGTCTACGGTTACTTCCACGTCAAATACGTTATCATTCAGTTCGATAGAGGAACGATACACTCCAGCCACATAAGGCGTCGTGTCCGAAGAGGAAGCCGTCATGGATTTTCCCGGTCCGAACATAAAAAACAGAAGTACGCCCAGTACGATCGCCAGAAGGAGAAAAATACCGGTGTATATAACTTCTTTCATATGTAACACAACGATTTTTGTTTTGGAACTCATGATATGCGCCTCCTGATTTATTTTCTATATCTTATTAAAAGTGGGACGAATTTATTCCCCTGATTTTTTCGTTGTCCTGAAAAGAGGCGGCGGGGAGAATGCTCTGCTCCTGCGAAGCAGGAGCAAACGGCCGTGTGATGTTTGAGTGCTTACTTCGGGGAAGTTTATTATGGGGGGAGAAGTTGGGACAGAGTTGAAGTCTCAGAAGGATTTGGGACAAAGTTGAAGTCGCAGGAGGATGTGGGATAGAGCTGAAGTCGCAGGAGGATGTGGGATAGAGCTGAAATCGCAGGAGGATGTGGGATAGAACTGAAGCTATAGGAGGATCTGGGACAGAACAGAAGCTGTGGGATGATCTCGGGATAGAGTCTGGAACTGTGGGAGAAGCCGGGATATGGGTGACAGGAATTTTCTTGAGGTTCTATGGTGGAGATGGTACACTGTGGATGTGGAAATGCGTTTATTATGGATTGGATGAAAGGGAAACAGGGAGGAGTTTATGTCGCTGCAATTTATTATCGGCAGTTCCGGGGCGGGGAAATCCTGTTATATTTATGACAGGATCATCCGGGAGTCGGCGGAGCACAGGGAGAAGAATTATTACGTGATTGTTCCGGAGCAGTTTACCATGCAGACTCAGAAGACTCTGGTGGAGCGTCACCCGGATGGAGGAATTCTGAATATTGATATTCTGAGCTTTCAGAGGCTGGCTTACCGTATTTTTGAGGAGACGGGCGGGGACGACCGCGTCCTGCTGGAGGAGACGGGAAAGAGCATGGTTCTGCAGAAGGTGGTGCAGCTTCATAAAAAAGAGCTTCCCTATCTGGGCGGTCAGATGCAGAAGCCGGGATATCTGGATGAGGTGAAGTCGCTGGTTTCTGAATTTATGCAGTATGACGTTCAGGAGGAAGAACTGGAGGAAATGCTGGATAAAGCCGGGGAGAAAAAGCTGCTGCAGATGAAGCTGGCGGATGTGGGAAAGCTCTATAAGGCGTTCCGGGAATATCTGGAGGGCCATTACATGACGGGGGAGGAAGTGCTGGATATCCTTCTGCAGGTGCTGCCTTTGTCGGAAAAGATCAGAGGGAGTGTGCTGGTGCTGGACGGCTTCACCGGTTTTACTCCCATTCAGAATAAAGTGATCCGGGAGCTTCTGGTTCTGTGTCAGAAGGTTTATGTGACGGTGACCATGGACGTCCGGGAGGATCCTTTTGCCAGAGGGAAGCCTCATCAGCTGTTTTTCATGAGCCGGAAAATGATTCGTACGCTCTCGGAGCTCACCGGGGATCTGGAGGAGCCGGTGCTTTTGACCGCGGGGGAGCATTCCCGCTTTGCCAAAGCGCCTGCTCTTGATTTTCTGGAGAAGAATATCTTCCGCTATCGAAAGCATGTATATGAAAAAAAGCAGGATGAGATCATGATTTTTTCTGCGCTCAGTCCTTTGCAGGAGATGGAGGAGGCGGCCAGAAGGATGCAGCGGCTGGTTCGGGAGAAGCAGTACCGCTACGGTGAGATTGCCGTTATTACCGGAAATCTGGGGGAATACGGAAGCGTTGCGGAGCAGGTGTTCCGGGAGGCGGGGATTCCCTGTTTTCTGGATGAGACACATACGGTTCTTATGAATCCTTTCGTGGAATATCTGCGGTCCGCTGTGGAGATGGTGATTCAGGGATTTTCTTATGAATGTGTGTTCCGGTATCTGCGCTGCGGGATGTCCGACCTTTCCAGGGCGGAGACGGACCGGCTGGAAAATTATGTGCTGGCTCTTGGTATCCGGGGCTTTGCCCGCTGGAAGGAGAAGTGGGTGCGGATTTATCCGGGAATGCCTCCGGAGAGGATTCAGGAAATGAATGAGATCCGGGAGCGTTTTGTGAATGAGGTGGAAGGTCTTTATGCGGGGTTTTCCGGGGGCAAAAAAAAGGTGGAGGATTACTGCCGCTGTCTCTATGAGTTTATCGTAAAGAGCAGGGTTCAGGAAAAGCTGAAGGTCCGGGAGCTGGAATGCAAAGCCCGCGGGGACAAAGCCATGGAAAAAGAGTACGGCCAGATTTACGGCATCATCATGAATCTTCTGGACAAAATGGTGGAGATTCTGGGGGAGGAGACGGTGAGCCGGCAGGAGTTCCGTCAGCTGCTGGAGACGGGAATGGAGGAGGCCAAAGTCGCTCTTATTCCGCCCAGTATGGATCAGGTGCTGATCGGGGATATGGAGCGCACCAGGCTGAAGGATATCCGGGCGCTGTTTTTCGTGGGCGTGAATGAGGGCAATATTCCCAAGAATACAGACGGCGGCGGAATCCTTACGGAGCTGGACCGGGAATTTTTTGCGGATCAGGGAGTGGAGCTGGCCCCCGGACCAAAAGAGCTGATGAACATGCAGAGGTTTTATCTCTATTTAAATCTGACCAAGCCGTCGGAGCTGCTGTGCCTGTCCTTTGCCCGGGCCAATGGAAAAGGGGAGGCTCTGAGTCCCGCCTATCTGATTGCCTCTATGAAAAATCTCTTTCCGGGGCTGGAGATCCGGGATACGGATTTGCGGCAGCATGCCATGGACGCCATCGAGACGCCGGGAACCAGTCTGGATTATTTTCTGGAAGGGCTTTCGGAGGGATGGCGGGAGGATGCGGATCCGGTGTTTCAGGAGCTTTACAGCTGGTATCTGAGAAGTCCTCAATATCGGACTGTAGTTCAGCGCCTTGTGGAGGCTGCCTTTGTGAGGAAACCGGCAGATATGATCAGCAAAGCGGTGGCGGATGTGATCTACGGGGAAGTGTCTCCGCAAAGCGCCACCAGACTGGAGCGCTTTGCCGCCTGCGCCTTTGCCCATTTTCTGCAGTACGGTCTGCGGCTTACCGAGCGGGCGGAGTATGAATTCCGGGCAATGGATATGGGGAATGTGATGCATCAGGCGCTGGAGGGATTCGCGGCCAGGCTGCGGAGACGGGGACTGGAATGGAAAACTCTGGGAGAGGAGACGCGCAATGAGATCGTGGACGAATGTCTGGAGGAGGTCTGCGGGGATTACGGGAACACTATTCTGAAGAGCAATGCCACAAATGCTTATATGATCCAGAGGACCAGGAGGATTCTCAGACGGACGGTGTGGGCGCTTCAGGAGCAGCTGAGCCATGGAGAGTTTGCTCCGGAGGGTTTCGAGGTGGCTATCGGAGGAGGCAGGATCGACCGTCTGGATGTGCTGAAGGAAGACGGCAAGGTGTATGTGAAGATTATTGATTATAAGACCGGAAATACGTCCTTTGATCTGGTTGCGCTGTATCACGGACTGCAGCTGCAGCTGATGGTGTATCTGGATGCGGCCATGGAGACGGAGAAAAAGAGGTATCCTGAGGCGGAAGTGGAGCCCGCCGGAATTTTTTACTATAATATCAAGGATCCCATGATCGAGGAACAGATCCTTGCGGATACAGGGGAACTGGCGCCGAAAATTCTGAAGGAGCTGAAAATGAACGGACTTTTGACGGCGGATTCCCATGTGGTGGAAAAGATGGACAGTACTCTGGATTCTGTTCCGGTGTCCGTTAATAAGGATGGAAGCTTCAGCAAGCGTTCCAGTGTGGCGTCCAGAGAGCAGTTTGATCTTCTGAACCGCTATGTCAGGAAGAAAATCGCCGGTATCCGGGAGGCAATCCTGGAGGGAGAGGCAGAAGCGGAGCCTTATGAGCTGGGCAAAAAGAATGCATGTACCTATTGTCCCTATCAGGGGGTGTGCGGATTCGACAGGAAGCTTCCCGGATACGGGTTTCGGAGGCTGAAGGTGTTTTCTGATGACGAGCTGTGGAAGGCCTTTGCTGAAGATGCGGAGGAAGACGGAGCGGAAAATAAGAACGGGGCGGATACAGGAAGTGGTGAGGGAGGCAGAGCGGTATGGCAGTGACGTGGACGGAAGAACAGCAGAAGGTAATTTCCCTGCGGAACAGGAATATTCTTGTGAGCGCCGCGGCAGGTTCCGGGAAGACGGCGGTTCTGGTGCAGAGAATTCTCAGTAAAATCATGGACCGGGAGCGTCCTGTGGATATCGACCGGCTTCTGATTATGACCTTTACCAGAGCCGCGGCGGGGGAGATGAAGGAACGGATTTCCCGGGCCCTGGAGGCCGCTCTGATGGAGGATCCGGACAATGAGCATCTCCAGCGGCAGATGACGCTGATTCACACGGCGCAGATCACCACCATCGACGGATTCTGCTCCTATATTATCCGGAATTATTTTCATATTATCGGCCTGGATCCCGGTTACCGTACGGCGGAGGAAGGAGAACTGAAGCTTCTGAAGGGGGATGTTCTCAAGGAGCTGATCGAGGATTACCATCAGAAGGGGGACGGGGAATTTCAGGAATTTGTGGAGTGCTACGCTTCGGGGAAGTCGGAGGACGGCGTTAAGGAGCTGATCCTGAAGGTGTATGATGCGGCCATGAGTCATCCGGATCCCCGGGAATGGCTGGAGCGGTGCCTGGAGACGTATCGGATCTCCACTGTGGAAGAGCTGAGGGAAGCCCGGTGGATGGAGCTGCTGTGGAAAGGGCTGCGGGAGGATCTTTCCGAGGCAGAGGAGCTTCTGGAAAAGGCCCGGGAGATCTGTGCGGCGCCGGGCGGACCTTATCTTTACGAGGAGGCCGTGGAGAGCGATCTGCTGTTTTTGGAGCAGCTGAGGGAAAAAGCGGAGGAAAGGGACTTTGATCAGCTGACAGTGCTCCTTGAGAAGCCTTCCTTTGCCAGATTGCCGGGCAAAAAAATGCAGGATGTGGAACCGGCGATGAAGGAGGAGGTGAAAGCGCTCCGGGAGGAGGCCAAGGATCTGCTCCGGGAGCTGGGAAGCAGATATTTTCACGCCCCGATGGATCAGATTCTGGAGCTGCTGACGTTCTGCCGCGGGCCCATGGAGACACTGGTGAAGCTGGTTCTGGATTTTATGGAGAGATTCGGGGAGAAGAAGAGGGAGAAAAATCTTCTGGACTTCACGGATATGGAACA
This sequence comes from uncultured Lachnospiraceae bacterium, assembly GCA_947626985.1. Lineage (GTDB taxonomy): Bacteria > Bacillota > Clostridia > Lachnospirales > Lachnospiraceae > Blautia_A. Next base: position 8,341 of record CANQUG010000101.1, read on the forward strand.
TTTTGCTCTGGAGATTTTGCGCCATGGGGAGGCTGAAGAGGAACGCGATATTGACGGAACGGGGGCGGCCGGTCATGAGGAAGAAAAGAATGCCGGCGGGGAAAAGGAGAGGCCGGCCTGGCAGGGAAGCGCTGCCGCCCGGGAGCTTTCGGAGAAATATGACGAGGTCCTTGTGGATGAATATCAGGACAGCAACCTTGTGCAGGAGCTTCTCACAAACCTTGTGTCCGGATGGGCGGACGGACGGAAAAATATCTTTATGGTAGGCGATGTGAAGCAGAGCATTTACCGTTTTCGGCTGGCCAGACCGGAGCTTTTTATGGAAAAGTACCGCACCTATTCCCGGGAGGACGGCAGTGAACAGCGCATCGATCTCCATAAGAATTTCCGCAGCCGGGCGCAGGTGCTGAACAGCGTGAATTATATTTTCCGGCAGATTATGGGAGAGGATCTGGGAGGAATCACATATGATGAGGATGCGGCCCTGTATCCCGGAGCAGTATTTCCTGAAGGAGCGGATGAGAGCTTTCTGAAAACGGAGGTTCTTCTGGTGGAAAAGGATGGGGAGGAGCTGGAGGAGGAGAGCCGGAATGCTCAGGAGCTGGAAGCCCTGGCTATTGCTCAGAAAATCCGGAAGATTGTGGGGACGGAGAAGGTGATGGACGCCGCCAGGCATGAGTACAGAACGGTGGAATACGGGGATATTGTGATCCTGCTGCGCACTTCCGCAGGCTGGGCCGAGACCTTTTCTCAGGTGCTGTCCTCACAGGGAATTCCCTCCTATACCGCTTCCCGGACAGGATATTTTTCTGCGCTGGAGGTAGTGACCGTTTTAAATTTTCTTCGGGTTTGCGACAATCCCCTTCAGGACATTCCTCTGGCAGGAGTGCTGCGTTCGCCCATTGTGGGCTGTACTGCTCAGGAGCTGGGGATTCTGAGAGGAGAGTGCCCCAGGGGACTGCTTTATGACAGTGTATGCGCTTATGTGGAGGACGGTCAGCTGGAGCTTTTTCCCCGGAGCAGTGAAAAAGAACGGCTGAAAGAGAAGCTGAGAGGGTTTTTGGCTCTTCTGGAGGAAGTGAGGGATCTGTCCGCGTTTACGCCCATTCATCAGCTGATTCTCTTTGTGCTGGAGAAGACGGGGTATGGAGATTATGCGAGAGCGCTGCCGGACGGACAGCAGAGGAGCGGAAATCTGCATATGCTGGTGGAGAAGGCCATGGATTATGAGAAAACCAGCTATCGGGGGCTGTTTCACTTTATCCGTTATATTGAAAATCTCCAGAAGTATGAGGTGGATTTTGGCGAGGTGAGCCTCTCGGGCGCGGGCAGCTCTTCGGTGCAGATTATGACCATCCATAAGAGCAAAGGTCTGGAGTTCCCCATTGTGTTTGTGGCGGGAATGGGTAAACAGTTCAATTTTCAGGACATCAATGCCAGACTGCTGATTCATCCGGAGCTGGGGTTTGGAGCGGACGCCATTCTGCCGGAGAAGCGGCTGATCGTGTCCACTCTGCACAAGCAGATGATTCGGAGGGAACTGCTGAAGGAAAGTCTGGGGGAAGAGCTCCGGGTGCTGTATGTGGCCCTCACCAGAGCGAAGGAAAAGCTGATTCTTACCGGAACGGCGGGAAAGCTGGAGAAGCTGCTGCGGCAGGCGTCCAGGTATCGGGATAGAAAGGAACAGCTCCTGCCGGTGGGGATGCGGCTGAAGGCAAAGAATTACTGGTCTTATGTGCTGCCGGCCCTGGCCGGGCATCGGTGTATGGATGAGTTGTACAGAGAATTCGGAATTGCGGCGGTTTCCGGATGTGCAGGGGATGAAGCAAAAGACAGACTGTTGACGGAATCTGCAGATGGCGGCGTCTCCTGCCGTCGGTTATGCGGGGATGAGGCGGAGTTTGAGGTAAGGAGGATCACAGCTTCGGATATGGTGGCGGAGGCCGTGATTTCTCAGACGGACAGTCAGCTTCAGGAGGAGATTCTGAAAGGCTGGGATTGCGAGAAGGTTTTTGACGCGGAGATTCGGGGAGCCATTGAGGAGAGGTTCGGGTTTCTATATCCATATGGATATCTGCGGGAGATACCTGCCAAGGTCAGTGTCTCCGAGCTGAAAAAGCGCAGCTATAAGGGGGAGGATGAACAGGAGGAGGGGATCTTCTGGGAAGCGGATGTGGTTCCGCTGATTCCGCAGTTCGTGGAGAAAAAGGAGGAGGAATATACCGGAGCAGCCAGAGGAACTGCCTATCACCGGGTGATGGAGTGCCTGGATTACGGGAAAGTATCTTCGGCGGAGGAAGTGGAGGAGCAGATCGCCGGGCTGGTTCTTCAGAAAAAACTGTCGCAGAAGGAGATGGATTCCATCGACAGGAGAGATATTATGAGGTTTGTGGAATCGCCTCTGGGGCGGAGGATGGGCCGGGCGTTTCTGGACGGAAAGCTTGTGCGGGAACAGCCTTTTGTAATCTCCGTGCCGGCGTCGGTTCTGGATGAAGGATGGAAGGGCGGGGAAACGGTACTGGTACAGGGAATCATTGATGCGTACTTTGTTGAGGATGGCGAGATCGTGCTGGTGGATTATAAAACGGACCGAGTTGCACCCGGGGAGGGACAGCGGCTGGTGGATCTTTATCATGTTCAGCTGGAGGATTATGCGGCGGCGCTGGAGAGGATGCTGAAGGTGAGAGTGAAGGAGAAGAAGATTTATTCCTTTGCGCTGGGGGAGGAGATTCCGGTGTGAGGAAAAGACTTGCATGGGTGGTTTTAACTTCTCGAAAACCCTCGATAAATATTCTGATAAATGCTTGCCATGATATGGGACTGTATGGTAATTTTATTACATAATCAGAGAATAAGGAGGTTCCCATGACTCAAGTTGATTTGTCGAAGCTGGATGTTGCCATCACCTATGTGGAAAGAATGGCGGAAGGAAATAATCCTGTAAAGAATCTTCCTGCGGAGGAGGATTCGGTGCTGAATAACCCTAATGTGATCCGGTGTATGTATTTTATCAGGGATGTGCTTGTGCAGGTGAAGGAAAACGGCGGCGTGATTCAGGGCAGTTCGGGAAGAACCGCGAAAAGGCCTTTTCCCTTTGAGGTGCTGTCCAGGTTTGAGTATGAGGAGGATCGTTCCATTTCTCATTTTCTTGCTCAGATCAAAGCTCTGGCGGACACTCCCAATGTGAAGGGAATCGGTACGAAGCCGGTTACGGACTGGCTGAAAAGTATGGGATATCTTGTGGAGGAATATGATTCTTCTGCTTCTGAGAAGCGGACGAGGACGACGGAGAAGGGGGAGGAATTCGGCCTGTACATGGACCGGAGGGTCTCCATGATGGGGAAGGAATATCAGGTGATCATGTATTCCAGGAAGGCGCAGGAATTTATTGTGCAGAATATGGAAGCCATTATAAATGGAGAGATTTGCGAATAAAGAGAGGAATTTTTGCCGGTTTTTTTCTCGAACTTTCACGTACGAATGGCCCTTCCCGGTTTTTGATTTTCATGGTAGGTTATATACACAATCTTAACAGTGT
>CANQUG010000102.1 GCA_947626985.1 uncultured Lachnospiraceae bacterium
AGATAATTTAAGGAGGATTATTAATGAGTGAATTCAAATTAACTACAGTGGAAGAATTTGAAGCGGCCACTAATCGACTCTTGGAGACCGGCGCGAAGGTTGGCGCTGACTCCTGGCAGATGCGTGTGAAAAATCAGACTCCACACTGTAAATTCGGTGAGTCCGGCGTATGCTGCCGTATCTGCTCCATGGGACCCTGCCGTATTACTCCCAAGGCTCCCAGAGGAATCTGCGGATGCGACGTTCATGGTATCGTAGGAAGAAACTATCTCCGTTTCACCGCCGGCGGCGCCGCGACCCATTCCGATCACGGACGTGAGATCTGCAATACCCTGTATCAGGCAGCTCCCGACGGAAACTACAAGGTAAAGGATCCCGAGAAGCTTCTTCGTCTTGCCGCAGAATTCGGCGTTGAGACAGAAGGCAGAGATATCTATGATGTTGCCCATGAGGTTGCCGAAAAAGGCCTTATGGAGTATGGAAAACCCTTCGGAACCCAGATCTTCCTTAAGAGAGCTCCCGAGCACACCCAGGAAATCTGGAAGAGAGAGGAAATCGAGCCCCGCGCCATCGACCGTGAGGTTTCCTGCGCCATGCATATGACCCATATGGGATGTTCCTCCAAGCCCGAGGCGCTGATCCGTCAGTCCCTCCGCAACGGTCTGTCCGACGGATGGGGCGGATCCATGATGGGCACCGAGTTCTCCGACGTTCTTTTCGGAACCCCGAAGGAAGTGGAGACCGAGGCGAACCTGGGCGTTATGGTCGCCGAGAACGTAAACATTGTGGTTCACGGCCATGACCCGTCGCTTTCCGAGATGATCTGCGAGTACGCGGACAGCAAGGAAATGATCGACTACGCAAAATCCATGGGCGCGAAGGGCATCACCGTATCCGGTGTCTGCTGTACCTCCAACGAGGTTGCCATGCGCCGCGGTATTCCCATGGCAGGCAACTTCCTGCAGCAGGAGAACGTAGTTCTCACCGGCGCCTGCGAAGCCATCGTAGTGGACGTGCAGTGTATCTTCCCGGCTTTAGGGCCCCTTACCAAGTGCTTCCACACCAAGTTCATCACCACGTCTCCCATCGCTCAGATGCCTGATTCTGACTTTATCAGATTCAACGCCAAGACCGCCGGCGAGAACGCGAAGCTGATCGTGAAGACCGCTATCGAGAACTTCAAGAACAGAGATCCGGAGCTGGTTTACATTCCGCAGCTGAAACAGAAAGCTACCGTAGGCTTCTCCGTAGAGCAGATCGAGAAGAAGCTGGACGGCGTTACCAACAGCCATGTGGATCAGACCGGCACCATGATGCCTCTGGTTGACTGCGTAAAATCCGGCGTTCTCCGCGGCGCTGTTGCCATGGTAGGATGCAACAACCCCAAGATCCGTCCCGACGCTGCTCACATCGCTCTGATGAAGAAGCTCATCGCGAACGACATCATCCTGGTTGTTTCCGGATGCTCCGCACAGGCAGCCGCGAAGGCCGGACTGATGGACAAGAGAGCGAAGGAACTCTGCGGCGCAGGCCTGAAGCGTGTGTGCGAGCTGGCAGACATCCCGCCCGTACTTCACATGGGCTCCTGCGTGGATATCAGCCGTATGATGATCCTGGCTTCCAGAATCGCCAAGGATTCCGGCTGGAACATTTCCCAGATCCCGCTGGTAGGCTGCGCTCCCGAGTGGATGTCCGAAAAAGCCGTTTCCATCGGCAACTATGTTGTGGCTACCGGTATCGATACATACCTTGGCGTTGAGCCCTACGCATACGGCTCCTCCGAGGTGGACGGCCTTCTGAAGGGCGGCCTGAGAGACTGGGTTGAGGCATGCTACACCGTTGAGCCCGACATCGAGAAACTGGGCGATCTGATGATCGAGAAGATCGAGGAGAAGAGAACCGCTCTGGGCATCTGATGGGCGATCCCGGTTTTCCTTAAAAAAAAGAAAATGATACGGCGGCAGGACTGCTGATCCCGTTATCATTGACAGATTATAGAGAAAGGCGCGATAACTTATGAAAATTGCAGTCACGGGCAAGGGCGGAGTGGGCAAAACTACCTTTGCGGCCACACTTGCCAGATTATACGCGGAAGAAGGAAGAAAGGTGCTGGCGGCGGACGTGGATCCGGATGCGAACCTGGGGCTTGCCCTGGGATTCGACGAGGAGACGCTGGATTCCATCGTACCCATTTCCCGGATGCGGAAGCTGGTGGAGGAGCGCACCGGCGCCAACAGCCAGAACCAGTTTTACAAGCTGAACCCTAAGGTGGACGACATTCCCGACGCCTACGGCAAGGTTTGCAACGGCGTGAAGCTTCTGGTGCTGGGAACTGTGGAGACCGGGGGCGGCGGCTGTGTCTGTCCCGAGCACGTGATGCTGAAAAGGATCATCAATAACCTGGTGCTTCACCGGGACGACGTGGTCATTCTGGATATGGAAGCGGGCCTGGAGCATCTGGGACGGGGAACCACGGAGAGCATGGACGCTTTTATCGTGGTGATCGAGCCCGGAGCCAGAAGCGTACAGACCTACCGGAATGTGAAGCGTCTGGCGAAGGATCTGGGAGTCACCCAGGTGAAGGTGGTGGCCAACAAGGTCCGGAACGAGGACGACGAGGCCTTTATCACCGCCAAAATCCCAGCGGAGGACCTGCTGGGGATGATCCACTACAATACAGAGGTTATGGACGCCGACAGACAGGGGAAATCTCCCTATGATTTCAGTCAGACAGTGACCGGCGAAATCAGAAAGATCAAAGAAAAAATAGACGGACAGACAGCATGAAGCTCTCTTCCGCACCCCGTGCGGCTGTGAGGATTTCATGATATCTGCCGGGGAAATCTGATAAACAACTGTAAATTAGGAGGTATGACAGTGCTTTTATTTGATATCGTATTTAACGGAAATGATACCATGTATGCAGAAGCAGTGGAAGCTGTAAACGCAGCCATCGCCCAGTACGGCGAGGATATGGCAGTAGGTTTTCCGGATACCGCATACACCCTGGCCTGCTTCTACGCAGAGACAGGAAATAAGATCACCACTTTGAGAGAAGCCAAGGAAGCTCTCACCTACATTAAATCTCAGATGCTCAGAGAGAGACGTCTGGATTCCGGCTTTAAGTCCGGTGTGGCTACCGCCCTGGCGGCAGAGCTGATCGAGGCCATGAAATATCTGAACGGCGCGAAGCCCTATGAGGAGCCCTATCTGGGACATATGTCCGACGCGCAGATCCGTGAGCTGGGCGTTCCCCTTGTAACGGGCGACATCCCCGGCATCCCCGTGATCATCGGGCCGGCTCCCACAGTGGAGGAGGCCTGCGCTCTGGTTAAGAGCTATCAGTCACAGGGCAACTTCGTATGTCTGGTAGGCGGCATCATCGAGCAGCTGAAAGAGGCCGGATACAAGACCGGTTTCAACGTACGTGTATATCCCATCGGCGAGAACATCTCCTCCGTTGCTCACGCTGTATCCGCAGCCTGCAGAACAGCCATGATCTTCGGCAACATCAAGCCCGGCGACAAGGCTGCTCTTCAGGAGTACACCTTCAACAGATTCCGCGCGGTTGTCAACGCATTCGCACCTCTGGATGAGAAGACTGTTGCCTGCGGCGCCGGCGCCATTTACTATGGCTTCCCGGTAATCACCAACGATATGGACTACACTCCGTCCGTACCCAAGAGCCTGATCAAGCAGCCCAACATCGAGGAGTTCAACGCTACCTCCATCGAGGCCCGTGACATCCGGATCAAGATCACCAATATCGATATTCCCGTTGCCTTCGCATCCGCTTTCGAGGGCGAGATCATCCGCCGCAAGGACATGCGGGTGGAGTTCGACGGTTCCCGTGTGGACTGCGCGGAGCTTGTACATACCTGCGAGATGTCCGAGATCGAGGACCACAGAATCACCGTGATCGGACCGGAAGTGGACGACATGCCCGACGGCAGCAAGAACAGCATCGCCTATGTGGTGAAGGTTGCCGGAAGAAACATGCAGCCTGACTTTGAGCCCGTTATCGAGCGTAAATTCCATAACTACATCAACTGTATCGAGGGCGTGTATCATACCGGCCAGAGAGATATGCAGCGTATCCGTATCAGCCATGACGCCTTCAACGCAGGCTTCCGTCTGAAACATATCGGCGAGGTTCTGTACAGCCAGGTGAAGAACGAATTCGACGCGGTTGTGGACAAGTGCGAGGTTGTGATCTACACAGATCCGGCTGAGTGCACCAGGATCCGTCATGAGGTGGCCATCCCCATCTTCAACAAACGTGACGACCGTCTTGCCACCCTTACCGATGAGTCCGTGGACGTATACTACAGCTGCATCCTCTGCCAGGCATTCTCCCCGTCCCACGTATGCGTGGTTACTCCCGAGAGACTTGGCCTCTGCGGCGCCGTTTCATGGCTGGATGCAAAAGCCACCAACGAGCTGGATCCCGAAGGACCCTGCCAGATCATTACCAAGGAGCGCGTGATCGACGAGAATCTTGGTTCCTATGAGGACGTGGACGAGGCGGTTCAGAAGTATTCCAGAGGCGCTCTGGAGCACGTTACCCTGTACTCCATCATGCAGGATCCCATGACCTCCTGCGGATGCTTCGAGTGCATCTGCGGCATCGAGCCCTTCTCCAACGGCGTGGTTATCGCGAACCGTGAGTACGCAGGCATGACTCCTCTTGGAATGACCTTCCCGGAGATGGCCTCCATGACCGGCGGCGGCGTGCAGACCCCGGGCTTTATGGGACACGGCAAACACTTCATCGGCTCCAAGAAGTTCATGAAGGCCGAGGGCGGAATCGAGCGTATCGTGTGGATGCCCAAGGAACTGAAGGAATTCGTTGCGGAGCGTCTGAACAAGACCGCGTTTGAACTGTATGGAATCGAGAACTTTACTGATATGATCGGCGACGAGACCGTTGCCCAGGATCCCGAGACCTTGGTGGCGTTCCTGACCGAGAAGGGACATCCGGCCCTTGGCATGGAGCCCATGATGTAATATGAAAGAAAATGACGGGAGAGGAGGCAGAATTTTTTGTGTCCTCCCCTGTTTTGCGGATATCCGCCGCTGAAATGCGGAGGCCGGATCAGGCCGGCGGCGGCGCCGCAGCGGACCCTTAGGGACAGGAACGCTTCCATGTATTTGCTTTTTTGGGAGAACATAAGCGCCCTGTCTTGTCAATGGACCGAAAAATATTGTATAATAAAGCCATCGTTGAGATAAATTTCATTTTTTAAGAGGAGGCTATCGAGAAATGCCGTTTAATCAGAAACCACAGAAGTTCAATGCAAAGATTAACACAGTCACCATCGGAACCGGAGATAAGACTGTCACTCTCGGCGGAAATTCCACCTTCCCGTTCTACACCTTTGACGCTCCCACTGTGAATACACCCAAGGTGGGCGTTGAGATTTCCGATCTGGGCCTGGAAGCGCTTCCCGAGGGAGCGAAGGCTTATTATGAGGGATGCACCACTATGGCTGACATTGCCAAAAAGGCAGCTGCCATGGAAGGAGCAGATTTTGTGGCACTCGTTCTGGAAGGCGGAGACCCGAACGGTGAGGACAAGCCCGTGGAAGATCTGATCGCAGTTGTAAAGGAAGTTGCGGATGCCGTTGACTGTCCTCTGGTAGTGGAGGGCTGCAAGAACGTGGAGAAGGATTCCACGCTGCTTGCCAAGGTTGCGGAAGCTCTTCAGGGCAGAAACGTTGTGGTGATGTCCGAGAAGGAAGAGAACTACAAGGCTGTTGGCGCCGCCGCAGGTCTGGCTTACAATCAGATCGTGGGAGCTGAGTCCGCTGTTGATATTAACCTTGCAAAACAGCTGAACGTTGTCACCACTCAGCTTGGCATCAACGCGCAGAATATCGTTATGAACGTAGGTACCGCCTGCGCAGGATACGGATATGAGTACGTAGTATCCACCATGGACCGTATTAAAGGTGCAGCATTGGGTCAGAATGACAATATGCTGCAGATGCCTATCATTACACCAGTTGCTTCCGAGACATGGGGAGTAAAAGAAGCTTCCGCATCCGAGGCAGATATGCCCGAGTGGGGTCCCCAGGACGAGCGCGGCATCGACATGGAAGTTATGACCGCGGCCGCTGACCTGGCTTCCGGCTCTGACGCTGTCATCCTGAGACATCCTCAGTCTGTGGCAGCTGTATCCAAGATGATCAAAGCACTTGCGTAATCGAATAGGAGGAAGAATAATATGGCACTGAGTGGTATTCAGATTTTTAAATTAACACCTAAGAAAAACTGTAAGGAGTGCGGATGCCCCACATGTATGGCTTTCTCCATGAAGGTTGCCCAGGGCGCCATGAAGATTGAGCAGTGTCCGCATATGTCCGATGAGGCGATTGCGTCCCTCTCCGAGGCGACTGCTCCGCCCATGAAGACCATCAAGATCGGCGCCGGCAGCGAAGAGTTCTCTCTTGGCGGCGAGACCGTAATGTTCAGACATGAAAAAACTTATGTAAGCAAGACCAGATACGCTGTAAATCTCTGCACCTGCATGGACGAGGCCGCTGTGGACGCGAAGCTGGCTGAGATCCCGAAGGTGGACTATGAGCGTATCGGCGAGAGAATGTATGTGGAGCTGGTGAACGTAAAATGCGCAGAGGGCGCTGACGCCGCCGCTTATACCGCACTGGTTCAGAAGGCTGCAGGCCTGGGCAGAACCATGATTCTGGAGTGCTCCGATCCCGAGATCGCCAAGGCAGCTCTGGAAGTATGCAAGGACAGCAAGCCGGTTCTCAACGGAGCCAATCCCTCCAACTATGAGGCCATGAACGCGGTTGCCACCGCGGCAGGCGTTGTTCTGGGCGTTACCGGAGCAGACCTGAATGAGCGCTATGACACCGTTGCCGCTCTTGAGAAGCTTGGAAACAAGAACCTTGTCATCGATGTGACAGGCGCGGATGTGAAGGAAACCTTCGCAAACGCAGTGCTGGTTCGCCGTGCCGCCATCAAGGATCAGGACAGAACCTTCGGTTATCCCTCCATCGTGAACCTGGTTGCTCTTGCAAAGGGCGATCTTCATCTGCAGGCAGCTCTGGCTTCCCTGTTCACCATGAAATATGGTTCCATCATCGTTATGGAGCAGCTGACCTACGCTGAGGCCCTTCCTCTGTATGGTCTCCGTCAGAACGTATTTACCGATCCTCAGAAGCCCATGAAGGTGGAGACCGGTATCTATCCGATCAACGGCGCAGACGAGAACTCCATCGTTCTCACCACTGTAGACTTCGCTCTGACCTACTTCGTGGCGTCCGGCGAAATGGAGCGTTCCGGCGTTCCGATCAACCTGGTAATCAGCGACGCAGGCGGACTTTCCGTACTGACCTCCTGGGCGGCAGGAAAATTCTCCGGAACCACCATCTCCAAGTACATCATCGAGAACGTGGAGCCGAAGGTAAAATGCAGAAAACTGGTGATCCCGGGCAAAGTTGCCGTACTGAAGGGCGATCTGGAAGCCAAGCTTCCGGGCTGGGAGATCATCGTGGGACCGAGAGAGGCTGTTCAGCTTGTGAAGTTCCTGAAGGATCTGCAGTAATTCAGATATCATTCTGTAATGGGGGCGCCCGCGTCCGGAGCTTTTCCGTCCGGATGCGGGATCAGATAGAAAATAAAAAAGATTACATAAAGGAGAACGAGTATGGCAAAATTTATAACTATTGGGGAGAGAATTCATTGTATCGCACCGGCGATCCGTGACGCCATGGCTACCAGAAATCCGGAACCGATCCTGAAGAGAGCCAAAGAGCAGCTGGATGCAGGCGCTACCTATCTGGACGTAAATATCGGACCGGCAGAGAACGACGGCGAAGATCTGATGAAATGGGCTGTTCAGCTGATTCAGAGCAATTTTGACAACGTTCCTCTGGCACTGGATACCGCCAACAAAAAAGCCATCGAGGCCGGTATCTCCGTATACAACAGATCCAAGGGCAAACCTATCGTGAATTCCGCAGACGCAGGCGGAAGAATCGAGAACATTGACCTTGCTGCAGCCAACGACGCTATCGTTATCGCTCTCTGCTCCGCGGAAGGCATCGCAGCTGACAATGACGAGCGTATGATGCACTGCCAGAACATGCTGGAGAGAGGCATGATGCTGGGCATGGATCCCGGCGACCTCTGGTTCGACCCGTTATTCGTAGTAGTGAAGGGCATGCAGGAGAAACAGATGGAAGTTCTGGAAGCCATCAAGATGTTCTCCGACATGGGCCTGAACTCCACCGGCGGTCTTTCCAACAACAGCAACGGTATGCCCAAGCATATCCGTCCCATCATGGATTCAGCCATGGTTGCCATGTGCATGATGCAGGGCCTTACCTCCGCAATCGTAAATCCCTGCGATCTGCGTCTGATGGAAACCATTAAATCCTGCGATGTATTTAAGAACAATACGCTGTATGCAGATTCCTATCTGGAGCTGTAATCAGAGGAATTTATCATTCAGAATGCATGCAACGAAGGGCTGGGGGCTACGGCCTTCGGCCCTTTTTCTATATCGAAGTGCGGATTATACCATAAAACGCAAAGAAATGTCCGCTGACGATTCTTTGTACCATAAGAAAGGTGTCTGTCCATGTTTAAAGTAACATTTGCATTCGAAGACGGCAGTGTGGTAGAGACGTATGCCAATACAGGAGATAATTTGCTGGAGATCGCCCGGGAGGCGAACGTAGCGATTGATGCTCCCTGCTCCGGAAACGCTTCCTGCGGGAAGTGCCGGGTACAGTTAAAAAGCGGAGAACTGAATTCCAAAAAGACCCTGCATATTGCGGATGAAGAGTTTGATGCAGGGTGGAGACTTGCCTGCGTCAGTACGGTGTGTGCGGATGTCACCGTTCTGGTGCCGGATATTGCTTCTGCCTACAAGAGCAGAATGAAGGTGGCCGATCTGAGCTCCCGGGAAGAGATCGCCATTTTTGAAAATGCCAAGCGGGAGATCGTGTTTACAGGCATTCAGCTGAGCAACAGCCTGGATGTGGTGGAGGTGGAGATGGATCCGCCGTCCCTGGACGATACCATGCCGGATAACGAGCGGCTTTCCCGCGCTCTGCGGAAATTTTTGAATATTAAATATGTGAGAATTCCCTACCGCGTTCTGAAGAAGCTTCCGGACGTGCTGAGGGAAAATGACTTTAAGGTAAAATGCGTTCTGCGCACCACGCCCAACGATATGTTCGTGTACGACGTGTTTGGAATAACGGAGGATGTGACAGTGTGCGGTCTGGCGGTGGATATCGGAACCACCACCGTATCGGCTGTGATCATCGATATGGAAAGCGGAAAGATCCTGGCCAAGGCCTCCGCCGGAAACGGGCAGATCCGTTTCGGCGCCGACGTGATCAACAGGATCATCGAGTCTCAGAAACCGGGCGGCAGGAAGAAGCTTCAGGACGCAGTGATTAAGGATACCATCAATCCCATGATCCGGCAGATGTGTAAAAACGCCGGCATCGGGAAAGACAGAATATACAGGATGTGCGTGGCATCCAACACGACCATGAATCATCTGTTTGCGGGAATCAACGCGGATCCCCTTCGCATGGAGCCCTATATTCCCGCATTCTTCAAGACGAATTCCCTGTTCGCTTCCGACGTGGGAATCGATATCAATCAGGACGCTCACATTATTGTTGCGCCCAATATTGGAAGCTATGTAGGCGGGGATATCACCGCCGGAACTCTGGTGAGCAGGATCTGGAACCGTCCGGAATTCTCTCTGTTCATCGACCTGGGAACCAACGGCGAGCTGGTTTTCGGCAATTCCGATTTCATGATGAGCTGCGCCTGCTCCGCGGGACCTGCCTTCGAGGGCGGGGATATCAGCTGCGGCATGCGTGCTACCGACGGGGCCATCGAGGCCTGCGTCATCGACAAGGAGACCATGGAGCCCACCTATAAGGTGGTGGGAGAGCCGGGGACGAAGCCCATCGGACTCTGCGGCTCCGGAATCATCGATGTGATCAGCGAGCTCTTTATCTGCGGGATCATCAATCCCAAGGGGAAATTTGTCCGGGAGGGCAAACGGATCCGGCATGATCAGTACGGTATGGGAAGCTATGTGATCGCTTTTGAGGAGGATGCCGGTTCTGTGAAGGATGTGGAGATTACGGAGGTGGATATCGATAATTTCGTTCGCGCGAAGGGAGCGATTTTCTCGGCTATTCGTACCATGCTCAATTCACTGGATTTCGATGTGTCCATGATCGACGATGTGTATGTGGCGGGCGGTATCGGAAGCGGCATTAATATGAAAAATGCGGTGAATATCGGTATGTTCCCGGATATTCCTCTGGAGAAGTTCCACTACATCGGCAATTCCTCCCTGACGGGCGCCTATCTGATGCTTCTGTCCACTCAGGCGGAGAAGAAGACGTATGAACTGGCGTCCAATATGACGTACCTGGAGCTGTCTGCGGTTCCCACGTATATGGATGAGTTCGTGGGGGCATGCTTCCTTCCGCATACGGATACGTCTCTGTTTCCAGATCTTGCGGAGAGGATGAAATAAATGATCTTTCTTAATCGGTGAAACGGAAGAAACGCACGTACGCTGTCAAGGGGGTATTTCCTGTCAGCGGATGTCGCAACGCTCCGCCGAACTAACCGCTGACTTCGACTAAGACGCTCCGGAGAGCCGTCGCGCCTAAGTCTCCGTAGGCGGTGGATTTCGTCTCCGCTAAAACCGCTCCTGAACTATCCGCTGACAGGAAATACCCCCTTGGCAGCTGGTTATGGATGGTTTTACGGATGATATCAGACGGGTTTTGTAATAAAAGCGTTAAAAGTGATTACGGATTGTTACGCTGTAATCAAATAATTACCGAGGTGGCACATGACATTGAACAGGAATGAATCTGAAAAGAATGAAAAAAATACGGTCCCGGTGCAGTCCGTGCAGGAAAAGCTGGGCTATGAAAAGGACAGCAAGGAGCGGATGCCCTGGGAGCATTATCTGGAAGAGTACCGGAAAATGGACCCTGAGGAGATTGCGGGAAGGCTGGAAATTCCCTATGACGAGGCTTCGCGTACCTTTACCCTGCCTTTTATGGGAAGCGTATACAGGATTACACATCCGGATTTTCAGGTGACTCATCTGTCCGATGACATGGACTATTATCCTCTGGAAGAGATGATCTACGCCAAAATCCTCACGATCCGTTTTCTGCTGCGGGGGGCGCACTCTCTGGGTACCGGGAAGTACCGGACGTACCGGGAGATGCCCTGGGGGGAGGTTTATCTGCGGCAGTTTGACGGCCGGTGCATCAAAAGGCTGGCGTTTTCCTACGGAAACCGTATCGCTGAATTCTGCGCCATTATGGAGCATCTCCGGGGTATCAGGACGAAACACGGGGATGCGGCTTATCAGCTGGAGATCTATCCGGATTACCGGATCGAAATGATCCTGTGGGAGGGAGACGAGGAGTTTCCGCCGTCCTCCCAGATCCTCTTTTCTGATAATTTTCCCGCGTCCTTCCAGGCGGAGGACATGGCGGTGATGGGGGACGTGATCATCGGCTCTCTCAAGGCATTCGGGAAAGTACTTGCGAAATGATATGATGCCAGGATCAAAAAGGTTATGCGTTTCGTGCCTGTACGAAAAGGCATGATAAGAAAAACTAATGAATAAAGCAGGCAGAGGTCTGTTTTAGATAGTTAAAGAAAGAAAAAGTAAGGAGGTAATTTTTCTATGGGATTCAAAAGCGACATCGAAATTGCACAGGAGTGCGAAATGCTCCCCATCACTGAA